>JAUHYB010000069.1 GCA_030426745.1 bacterium | reverse complement strand
CGGGCTCGAGCGGCGGGTCGGGGCGGAAACGCAGCCGGTCCCCGTCGACCTCGTACACGCCGTGCGCGGGCGGCCCGCCGTCCGCGGCGCGGATGCGCACGCTCTCGCGCGTCACCGACAGCGGGTCGAGCGGCGCCGAGAAGTGCAGCACGAGCGGCTCGTTCAGGTAGATGCCCTCGGCCGCCTCGGGCCGGCGCTGCTCCAACCGCAGCCCCGCGCGCACGGCGGGCTCGGCGGACCGGTCGCAGCCGGTGAGCAGGGACAGCGCGAGCGCCGCGAGCGGCGCGGTCGAACGGGAGGGCGACACGCGCGTCATGGAAGCAAACCGACCGCGCGGTCCCCAGGGTGCGACGGGCGAAATCGTCTCGCGGGGGCCTCGCGGCGCGCGCAGCGGACCCCTCCCCCACGAACGCGCGCGGCGCGGACGGTGGTGACCGTCCGCGCCGCGCGGCGAGTGGTGGACCGGCGGACCGCTAGAAGCGGAAGCCGATGTTGATGAAGTCGAGCTGCGGACGCGGCGTGGCGAAGGTCAGGCTGCCGCCCATCGCCGAGATGTCGAACTCCACGCGGAACCGCAGGTAGCGGAAGTCCGGGTTGTTCGGGTCCGTGTTCAGGTCGTCGAGGTCCGTGACCCACGCCGTGGCGTTGGCCTCGTCCGGGTTGCCGAGCACGTTGCGCGGCGCGGCCTGGAACTCGATGGTGATCTCCGAGCTCGAGGGCAGCGCGTCCGGCACGCCGTTGGTCTCCACGCGGAAGTAGCGCGGGATCAGCTCCGCCAGGCCGGCGTCCGGAATCTCCGGACCGCTGCTGCTGACCGTGACCGACAGGACGTCCATCGTCTCGTCGTAGTCCGCCGTGGCGACCGTCATCGAGGTCGCGCCGACGACCAGCTCGTACTGGCCGAGCAGGCCGGGGTTGCGGGTGAAGATCACGTCCGCCGGAGCGAGCTCCGACGCGTCGAACAGGATCGTGCGCGCGTCGTCCGCCGAGATCTCGGGCAGACCCGGTTGCGACACGTCCGCGGCCGGCGCCAGGAGCGACGGCAGCGAGGGCACCGTGCCCAGGTTCGACTGGATGAGGCCCGTCGCCGGGTCCGTGCCGCCGAAGAAGAACGTGATCGGCGTGGGGTTACCGGTGGTCGGGTCGGTCGCGACCTCGCCCAGCGGGACCCACAGCGACTGCGCCTTCGAGAAGCGGCCGTAGAACGGAACCGGCTGGTCGATCCACTTCCACTGCTCGTCCGCCGGGTCGATGCGGAAGCCCAGCGGCGCCGGCTTGACGAGGTCGTAGATGTTCGTCGTGCCGAGGGGCAAGGTGATGTCCGAGGACGGGTCGCCCTGGGTCGGCACCTCGCCGACGTGGATCTGGATCAGGCCCGGGCCGCCGTCGCCGCCGGCCGAGTCCTTCTGGTACGTGGTGCTGGTCTCCCAGTCACAGACGGTCACCGAGAAGGGGTTGTCGGGACGCGTCGGGGACGCGAGGCTGCCGCGGTGACGACGGTCCGCGTTCGGCGTCGTCTGGCCGCCGGGGCGCGTCGTGTTCTGGTCCGCGCCGCCGCCGGTGCCGCCGGAGGTGCTGCCGGGGCCGCCCGTGCCGCCCTGGCCGCCGAAGGCCGTGATCGCGAGGTTGTTCGCGCTGACCTGCGACATGTCGATCGTCGAGGCGGTCTGCACGATGATGTGGCCGCCGGAGCCGCCGCCGGAGCCGCCGCCGATGCGGTCCCAACCGATCACGTTCTCGCCGCCGTCACCGGCGCCGCCGTTGGCCGAGATCTGTCCCGAGGGGCCGAAGACGATGTTGCCGAGGGTGTACAGCGCGAACGATCCGCCGCCGCCGCCGCCGCCGCAGCCCTTCTTCTCGGTGGTGTTCGTGAAGGCCGGGGGATAACTCGACGCCGCCGTCGAATCGCCGCCCGCGCCGCCGCCGGCGCCGGCCGTCGGGGACTCGAGCTCACCGCGCACCGTCGACTCCTGCGGGGTCCCCACGTTCTTGCGCAGGAGGCCCAGGAAGTCGTCCTCGTCGCTGACCGGGTCGAAAGGACCCGCGCTCATCATGCCGCCGTACGGGAAGCGGTTCGAATCGATCGCCGACTTGGAGCTGGTCGGGCCGGGGAAGCCGTCCTCGGCGTCGAGGCCGATGTACTCCTGGTCGGGGATGAACTGGCGCAAGGCCGGATCACATTCCTCGCCGACCGTCGTCGTGTTCACGACCTGCACGTCCTTGCCGAGGACGCCGCCGCCGCCGCCGCCCGGACGCTTCGCGCTCCAGTTGCTGCTGCCTGCGCTCCAGCCCGACTCACCGCCCTGACCGCCGGCGCCGATCGCGCCGAACGGACCGTCGCCGTTGCCGCCGCGAGGCGTGGACTGGCTGGTGAGGTAGGAGCCGGTTCCGCCGGAGCCGCCGCCCGCGCGACCGGCCGCGCCGGGCTCGGGCTGGAAGGGCGTGTTCAGGGTGAACACCGAGTCGGCGTGCGCGCCGTCGGCCACGATGCGGCCGTCGATCTGCGCCGAGCCGGAGATCAGGAACTCCGCGCGACGGTTGCCCTGGATCAGGATGCGCGAGGTCGCGGGCACGACCAGGTCGTCGATGTCCAGGCGTCCGTTCAGCACGGTCAGGAAGGTCGTCGGCACGCCGTCCGGGCCGCCGACGATGACCGTCTGGGTCGTGTCGAAGACGAAGTCGGTGTTCGCCGGCACGTGCCAGTCGAAGTCACCGCCCGGGCCGCCGGTGCCGCCGAAGTCGAAGGCCGCGGCGAGGCGTCCGTTGCCCCAGTCCGCCGGCGGCGAGTCGAGCAGCGCCTGGTCGTCCTCGAGCGACAGCGGGGTGCCCGCGGCGAAGCTGAAGTCGACGCGGATCTCGTCCGCGTACTCGACCGGCACGCCGCCCTCCTCGAAGGTCTCCGTGCTCATCAGCGCGAAGTTCGACAGGTTCGAGCTGTTCGCGTTGCCGACGAGGTCCTCGAAGTCCGCGGCGAGCACCGCGCGCACCTGCGAGTTCTGCGGCAGGACGCCGGTCGGCGTCAGGCGCAGCTTGGCGCCGGTCAACGTGCAGTTCGCGACCAGCTCGACGCGCGACTCGAAGCGCGCCCAGCCCAGGCCGCCGGGCTGCAGGTACTCGAGGAACACGCGCTGCGAGTTGATGTTCGTCGACAGCGGGTTGACCGGCTGGTTCAGCTCGATCACCACCGTCATCCGCGTGCTGACGCGGCTGTACAGGTTCAGCGGCACCATCTCGCCGCCGGGCAGGACGCCGTTGCCGAAGGGATCGCGCGCGAAGTACATGCGGTCCGTGTCGTCCAGGCCGACCTCGACGTAGGTCGCCGCGCCGTCGTTCCCGTCCGTGACCGGCAGGACGCGCGGCGAGGGCGCGCCGGGCACGAGGTCGATGAACAGCTCGCTGGGCTCGGTGCCCGCCGGCGTCACGAAGCTGCGGTTCGTGCCGAGTTGCAGCGGCTGGCCGGAGGTCGAGCGCACCGTGTTCGACGAGTTGTTCACGTCGGCGACGCGGATGCGGTACGTGCTGGCCGGCTCGAGGCCGGCGTCCGACAGGTCCGCCTCGGTCGGGCAAGCGGGCTGGAAGACCACCACGCGCGCGTCGGTCGGGTCGGAGAGGAAGCCGCCGACGGCGGCCTCGCCGTTCAGCTTCGAGATGTTGATCGTCGTCGAATCGACGGTCGAGAAGTCCACCGGCTGCGAGAAGGTGAACCGGATCGGCCGGTTGATCTTCCACTCCTGTCCCTGCGTCACCGAGACGCTGGGCAGAGTCATCTGGCTCGTGATCGAGCCTCCACCGTCGTCGCTGCCGCTGCTGCAGGCGGCGGCCAGGAGGGCCGCGACGAGCGCGGACTTACGGGAGGTCCGAAGACCGGAGAAGGAGAGCGTCATGGGTCGTGCTTCGTTCGAGGGGCGGGCCCGGAGAGGGGTCGGGCCGATGGGCGGACCGCTGGGGAAGGTCGTGCGCGACCGGCGTGCTCCTGGGGCGGGGACGCCGGCCGCGCGTGAGGTCCTACTGGCGGAAGGACAGGCCGAGGGAGTCGATCACCGGCACCTGGTTCGAGGCGGCGTTCGCGATGAAGGTCATGCGCACCTGGAAGTAACGGGAGCCGTCGATCTGGGCGATGTTCGACTTCCACGACTGGTCGCCGTTGGTGTAGGCGGCCGTGCCGTGGTTCACGCCGTCGTTGTTCGGGCCGCCGAACCAGTCCATGACCTCGGCGCCCGCGTTGTAGAGGATGCTGACGTCGTCGCTCTCACCGAGCGTGACCGAGGTCGCGCCGCGGTAAGCGAACAGGAGCTGCGTCCCGGGGGGCTGCGCGGTCGCGAGCGGCTCGATGACCGGCGACACGTAGCTGGGCGAGGTGATGCCCGTGTCGAACCACAGCGAGTGCGCCACGCTGACGCGGGTGACGATCTCGACCTGGCCGATGTAGAAGGTGTTGTCGCGACCGGGCGTCGGCAGACCAGCGGGCGTCGAGCCGGGGTTGAAGCCGCCGGCCGGGATCGTCTGCAGGTCGGGGTTACGGGACACGGGCTGGTTCGCCGTGTTGTAGCCGCCCGTCGAGAACGCGCGGAAGTTCGGCTGCGCCGAGGTGTTGATCGCGATCGAGATGTCGAACGGGTTCAGGCCGAACGCCTCGTTGTCGGGGTAGCAGCGGAACTCCATCAGGAGCGGCAGGCCGATGCTCTTCACCCCACCGGGCGGGTACACCTGCGGCGGGTCGGGCGTCCCGGCGTCCCAGCCGTAGACGACGTACTCGATCTCGTGCGGGACACCGAAGGCCTGCGTGCCGCCCTGGAAGCTGTCGTCGCGGGTGTCACGCCACGTGAAGTAGCGGTACTCCTCGACCGGGATGCCCTGGTTCAGCGGCCACGGCACCATCGTCGTGCCGGACTCGGCGACGAAGGCGTCCGCCTGGCTGACCACGTACCCCGACGGCTTCGGGTGCACGACGCGCGGCGTGTCGACGAAGTTGTTGTCGAACGACGAGCTTGCGGACGGGCTGATCCCGGAGAACTCGTGGATCGGGAAGCCGAAGGCGTCGATCGGCTCGTCCGGCGTGTAGCGGCTGTGGCCGAGCGAGATCTGGAACTCGGTGTAGCTGTCCGAGTTCACCACGCCGCCCACCGGCGCCCAGGCGAGGCCTTCGATGTCGACGTTGTAGTTCGTCTCGTCGGTGACGGTCCAGCCGAGGTCGCAGTAGCGGTACAGGGTCTGGCACTTCGAGCCCAGCGGCGAGAGCGGCGTCTGCACGCCCTGCGGGAAGGCCGTCATGTTGCCGGGCACCGCCTTGTCGCGGTCGGCGGCGACGGCGCGACGCGAGACCGGGCGCGGCTTCAGGATCTCCTGGTTGAGGTCGTAGACCATCTGCTGCGTGCGGAACTCCGCCAGCTGCAGGTCGCCGTTGATCTCGTCGGGCGCGAGGTCGAGCTCGCTGACCTGGTCGAAGCGGAACGCGAAGCCGCCGTTCTGCGAGGTGGCCTCGGAAGGCTCGAGCGTGAACGGGATCAGCGGCAGGTCGAAGCGCAGCGGGTTGCCCGCCAGGTCCGTGGGGCCGCCGTCCGACGCGGGCGCGACGCGCAGGTAGTAGGTCTCCGCGGCGCCCGTCTGGTGCGACAGCGGCAGCGACGGCGTGATCGCGAACTCGCGGAGCTCGGCGTTGCTCGTGATCGAGCCGATCACGAAGTCCGAGGCGTCCGGGTTGCTCGGCACGCGCTGGATGCTGTAGGTGTCGAAGGGCTTCAGCGTCGTCGGATCCATCGGCTCGCTGAAGACCAGGAACACCTGGGCGTTCTTGCTGACGCGCGCGGCGGGCGCCTGCGCCGGCTCCGGCGAGAAGCGCAGGTAGCAGGGCGGGCTGTCCGACGCGGGGTCGAAGGCCGTCAGGAGCTGCGCGTCACCGGGGACGAGCGTACCGCCGACGGGCTGCACGATGCGCATGCGCACGTTCGTGAGCTGGCCGCCGACGATGTCGAAGTCCGCGATCTCCGCGCGGGTGTTGCCCTGCAGCTGCTGGACGATGACGTCGCCGATGCTGGGGATCTTCGCGCAGGACGCGACCGAGAAGGTCATGTTGTCGGCCGTGAAGATCGACGCGTCGCCGGGGTCCTGGGTGACCGCGCCGCCGAAGACGACGTTCAGGTTGCCGAGGATGTTCGGGCGCGTGTTGTCGGCGAGGAAGCCGTTGTTCAGGTCACCGGTCTGGTCCTGGTCGCCGCCGGAGCGGAAGGCGCGCACGACGTCCTGGGTCGCGGACGACTGGTCCCGGCTGCCGCTCGAGGAGAACGACACGGGCGAGCCGCCGGCGTTGCGCAGCAGCAGGACCTGGCCGGAGCCGGAGTCGAGTCGCGTGGGGATGCGCACGACCGCGTTCGGCTCGCCGAGCGCGGTGCTCTTCGGCAGGCCCTGGGTGTTCACCGCGAGCGGCGGGTTCGTCGCCTCGGCGTCGAACAGCGACACCGCGTTCGCGATCACGATGCGCGTCGGGTGGAACTCCTGCACCCCGTCGCCGTCGTGGTCGGCGAGGTCGCCGTGGTTGCGGTCCACGAACATGCGGCCCTCGAAGAAGCCGGTCGGCGGGTACCCGACCTGGATCTGCACCAGCTGGTTGTCGACCTGGCCGCTCTGCGCGTTGATCGTCGCGTTGCCGGAGCTGTCCGTCCACGCGCCGTCGTTGAAGCGCTGGTCGAGCAGGTCGTTGAAGCGCAGGACCATCGCCGAGTTGCGCGGCACCATCGAGAACGGGCCGATCTCGTTGGTGTTCAGGCTCTTGTCCTGCACCGGCGTCAGGTTCTGGTCGAGCGCCAGGAAGGCGGCCTCGTACCCCTCGGTGCCCGCCAGGTGGCGGATCGTCACCGAGGTGGCCTGGGTCACCGTGTTCGTCGTGACGATGTAGTCCTGGTTGGACTGGATGTTCTCGCCGATGACGTAGTCCACCGCCTGCAACGTGCCGGTGATGTCGAACACGTTGACGACGCGACCCCAGAACATCCCGGTCAGGCGCAGCTGGTTCGAGACGCCGCGGTCGTTGGCGTCGACGACGAACGACTTCGACTGGATCGCGTCGTCCGGCTGCGGCTGCAACGAGTTCGCCGGTCCCGCGCTGGGACCGAGGGACGCCACCGATTGTCCCGAGCTGCAGCCTGCGACCAGGGCCGCACCGAGCAGACAGGCGCCGAGAGCGCCGCGACGAAGGGTCGCGAAGAGGGAGGAGTTCATGGATGTCATGGGATGGGGGTCTCGGCAGGAGGGGGTCTGCCCGAGCTCGAGTCGAGAACGCGTTGGATGAGGAGCGAGACGACCGCTCGCGACCGAAGGCGCCGACCCGGAGGCCGTCACCCCGCCGGGGCACCGCGAAGCGCGCCGGAGCGAGGAACCGCGTCCGTCGTCGGTGCCGACGTCCGTCCCGGCCGAAGCCGGAACGGCGCGTCCGTCGCGCGTCGGCCTCGTCCGCGAGCGCGTCGCGGAGGAAGCGGACGTCCGACGGACCGGTCCGTGCGTCCCTCGATTCGGCGGCCCCGCCGCGCCGGGCGACCGCGCGGGTCGTCCGCCGAAGCCGAGCCTCGAGGAGTTGGGGGGCCCCTGCTGGTTCAGGGGGACCTCATTCTGAGGACGGATCGGCACGGGTCAAGCCCGAGTCAGGCCGGAGGACGGCTCACGCGGGGCGCCGATCCCCCACCGCGCGGTCCGCGGTGCGCGCGGTGGCGCACGACGGGTCGTCGATCGGGGCGGTTCGATTCGTTGTCGGAGAGCGGGCGGCGCGCCGCGGGGGCCCGCCGTGGAGCCCGGCGACCGGTCGGTCGGGGGGCTCCGCGGTGGATCCGTGCAAGCCGCGTGCCGGATCGCCTGAGGGGGTCGGCGAGCCCGGCCGGGACGGCCGGGAGGGGGGGGACGGGCGGCTCTAGCGCCCCTCAGGGGGCCGGTGACCGGCTCCGGCGTCGAAAGCCGCGCGGGTTCGCGCCGCCGTCCGCGGCGCCCGCCGCCGCGAAGTGTGCGGTTCCGCTCCGGATCCGCCCCCCGGGCCGCCGGGGCCCGCTCAGACCGGGTGCGCGGCCGAGGCCGCGGCGTAGCCCGCCCGCTCCGCCGCGGCGGCGTCCACGAAGAACACCATCTGCTCCGGCCGGACCGGCCGCAGCCCGGGCGAGGCGGGGTCGTGGAAGCGCCGGCTCGAGCGGCAGCCCACCACCCCCACCGGCAGCCGCTGGGAGCAGTAGGCGCACTGCACGCGCAGGGGCAGGCGCGAGGCCAGCGCCACCTGGGCGCCGACGTGCCGCGTCTCGGTGTTCGAGATGCAGTTCGGGTTCGGGCAGGGGTTGCCCCCCTCCACGACCGGGTAGGTGGGGATGCCCGCGGCGGGCGGCGCGTCCAGGATCGGCAGCTCGCCGGCGAGCGCCGCCAGGATCGCCATGCGGATCGGCACTCCTCGCGCGGCCTGCTTGAAGTAGATGCTGCGCGGGTCGCCGTCGATCTCGGCCGAGATCTCGTCGCGGCGCGGCAGCGGGTGCATCACGACCGCGTCGCGCAAGGAGTCCGCGGCGAGCGCCGACTTGCCGAGCTGCAGGTACTCCGTGCCCTGTCCCTCGCCCTCCGCGTAGCGCTCCGTCTGCGGCCGCGTCATGTAGACCGCGTCGACGTGGCTGACGTTCCAGCCCTTTGCGTCCGTGAACAGCGACAGCTGGTGCGGCTTCTGCGGCGTCATGTAGATGACGTCACTCTGCGCGGCCAGGTCCCCCATCTTCGACGCGTTCGCGCGCACGGGCTCGACGCCGAACTCCTCGCGCAAGCGCTGCATGACGTAGTCGGGCAGCTCGAAGCCGCCCTGCGGCACGCACAGGATGTTCGCGCCGAACCTCGCCAGCGCGAAGGCGAACGAGTGGATCGTGCGGCTGTAGCGCAGGTCGCCCGCGAGCACGACGTCCAGTCCCTCGATGCGGCCGCGCTCGACCCACAGGCTGTACAGGTCGCACAGCGTCTGCGTCGGGTGTTCGTGGCTGCCGTCGCCCGCGTTGATCACCGGGACCGGCGAGTACTGCGCGGCGAGGCGCGCGGCGCCCTCCGACGGGTGGCGCAGGACCAGCACGTCCGCGTAGCCGCCGCCGACGACGCGCACGGTGTCGGCCAGCGACTCGCCCTTCGAGGCGCTCGACACGCTCATGTCCGCGGCGGTGATCACGCCGCCGCCGAGGCGCAGCATGGCGCTCTCGAACGAGAGGCGCGTGCGGGTGGAGGGCTCGTAGAAGAGCGAGGCCGCGATGCGTCCCGGACAGCGGTCCGCGTGCGCGGTCAGGTCCTCGGAGAACTCCTTGGCGGCTTCGAACAGCGCCTGCATCTCCGCGAGGGAGAGGTCGTCGATCGAGACGAGGTGGCGCGGCTGCGGGCGGTCTTCGGGCATCGGCGGAGGGGGCGGGGCGCGCTTTCGCGGCCCCCGGGGCCCGAGGGCGAAGCGTACGCGAGGACCTGCGAACGCACAACGTCCGAGGGCGACTCCGCGTCCGCGTCCGATTTCTCGGGCAGTTCGGCGGCGGCGAGCGCCGACCTCCCCCGCGCCCCGGGCCCCACCCCGCCGCGAGCTCCGCCCCTTCCGCGAGCTCAGTCGCGCCGCGCCGGCGACGCGCCCGGCAGGCGCACGGCTGCGCCCGGCGTCCAGGCGCGGTCGGGCAGGTCGAAGGCGGCGCGCACGAGCGCGGCCACGCGCTCCCGCGCGCCGACCGGGTCCTCGAGCGGGCGCAGCGCGTCCGGCGGCGCGCCGGCGAGGTCGCCGCGCGACGGGACCACGACCCGGCGCTCCTCCGCGCCCCTCGCCGGCGGCGTCGCGCCCGGCGGCGCGAGCCACAGCACGAGGTCGGCGCGCGCGCGCTCGCCGCGTCCGCGCCGCTGCCCCAGGCGCTCGACGTCTCCCGCGCCGGCGCGTTCGCCCGCGCTGTCGACGAGCAGCACGGGCCACTCCCCCAGCACGGCGGGCTCGCGCAGGAGGTCGCGCGTCGTGCCCTCCTCGTCGCTCGTGATCGCGCGGCCGCGCCCGAGCAGCGCGTTGAACAGCGTGGACTTGCCGGCGTTCACCGGCCCCGCCAGCACGAGGCGCGGCGGCGTGGCCAGGAACCGCGCGCAGCGCGAGCGCTCGTCGAGCGCGCGCGACGCCTCCGCGCGCGCCGGTCCCTCGAGCGCGTCGATCCGGCGCAGCTCGCGGGCCAGCGCCCCCTCGGCCTGGTCCAGCCAGGTGCGCGCCGCGGCCTCGCAGGTCGCGTCCGCCAGCAGCGCCCACGCGGTCGCGCGTTGACCGGCGTCGCCGCCGGGGTCGTCGCCGGACGCCGCCGCGAGCCCCTCGACGCCCGGCGCGCCGACGATCCGCGCGCGCCGTTCGCCGCCGCCCAGGGCGCGCGCCAGGCGTCGGACCAGCGGCGGCGCGCCGTGCACCTGCAGCTCGACGCGGTCGGCCGCGTGCGCGACGACCAGCGCCTCGTCGATCCACTCGCCGTCGTGCTCGAGCCGCGCCAGCACCGGGCGTCCGAGCGCGACGTTCGCGCCGGGCGCCAGCGCGCGCACGGCGTCGAGCGCGCCCGCGCCCTGCACCGCGACGACCGCGACGCCGCCCGCGCCGCGCGGCGTCAGCTCCGCCCAGCGCGTCACGGCGCGACCCGCCACGCGGCGCCGTCGAGGTGCTCGCCGGCCGCGGCGAGCAGCCCGCGCTCGACGAGCTCCTCGACGACGACGCGCGCGCCGCCGGGCGCCGAGACGTCGGCCAGCAGGTGTCGCGCGCCGCCGGTCAGCACCAGCGGCGGGTCGACGAAGCCGGACTCCTCGGCCACGCGGCGCACGAGCTCGCGCGCCGCGCCGACGAAGCCGACGGAGACGCCGGCCTCGAGGGCCTCGCGCGTGTCGCGGCCCAGCGCGCGCGCGTCGGGCCGCGCTTCGACGACGTAGAGCTGCGCGGCCCCCTCGGCCATCGCGCGCGCCAGCAGGTCGGGGCCCGGCGCGATCGCGCCGCCCAGGAAGGCCGCCGGATCGACGCCCTCCGCCGCGCGCACCGCGTCGACGGTCAGCGCCGTGCCGGCGTCGACGACGATCGCGGAGCGCCCGACGATCTCGAGCGCGCCGCGCGCGGCGAGCAGCCGGTCGCGCCCGACCGTCTCGGGCGTGCGCGTGCGGTTCTCGAGCCCGCTGTCCAGCTCGTCGAGCAACGCGCCGCGCACGTGTTCACGCAGTCCCTGCGCCAGCGACTCGCGCGCCTCGTCACCGGCGACGCTGGAGAACACCACCGCTTCCGGCGACCACTCGGACAGGAACGCGAGCCCGGCCGGCGCGCGCCACTGCTCGCGGGACGAGCGACGGCGACGCGACAGTCGCGCGTCGCCGCGTTCCACCTCCCAGAGCGAGAACTTCGCCGACCCGTTGCCCTGGTCGACGGTCGCGATGCGGTTCAAGGTCCGACCTCCGCGCGGGTCCCGGCGTCGACGCGGCGCGTCGATCGTCCGTTCGCCGTGCCCGGCGCGCTACTGCGGCGGGCTCTCGTAGGTCACGGTGCGCTCGCGACCCTTGTTCTCGACGACCACGTTCCAGGTCGAGGTCGTGTCCTGGTTGTTCTTCACGTAGGTGATCGCCTCGGCCGTGCTGGTCACCGGGTGGCCGTTGATGCTCTTCACCACGTCGCCCTCTTGCGCGCCGTGTCGCGCGGCGATGCCGCCGACCTTGACCGACTGGATCTCGATGCCGTCGAACTTGCCCGTGCGCGGGTCGCGGTGGCGGCGGTGGCGCACCTCGCGGGCGATGATGCCGGCGGCGTCCTCGCTGAACAGGAAGGCGTCCTCGTAGCCGATCTGGAAGTGGTTCTTGTCGATCGGCGTGGTCTTCTTCGGGCGGTACGGCGGCGGGCTGTCCACCACGCGCACGGCGATCGTCTTGTTCGGCGTGCGCACCTCACCGTCCTCGCCGACGTAGGCGATGTCGACGCCCCGCTTGAAGGTGGACGGCAGCAGCGTCTCGTTCTCGCGCGCCTCCTGGCCCTCGGGGACCTCGAAGCGGAAGGTCACCCCTTCCGAGGCGCTGATCGAGACGACGACGGCCGAGTCGTGCGGGCGGGCGAGCGTGTCGCCGACCTTCAGCGAGTGGCCGAGCGAGTAGCCCTGCACGTTCGCCGCCGGCTTGTAGGCGATCAACGCGCTGCTGGCGGCCGGCGCGTCGGAGTCCTCCTGGATGAACAGCACGCGCGCGAGCTGCTCGACCGGCGTGTGCCGCGGCTTCTCGACGACGTCCGGCTTCACCGGCTCGACCGGCTTCGGCTTCGGCTTGCCCGTCCAGTTCAGGTCGTAGAAGGTCTTCGCGACCATCGTCGACTGGAGCGTGCCGGTCTGCACCGGCTTGTCGTCGAAGCGCACGCCCAGCTTCTGGCGGGCGAACGCCTGGTCGAAGAGCGGGTCGGCGGAGTCCTTCTTCTGGACGAAGTCGTAGACCGTCCAGCCGAGGGCCGCCGTGATACCGGCCGCGGCCAGCCAGGTCAGGGTCTTGATGGTGGAGACGTTCATCGCGCGCGATCGATGCTAGCCGGGTCCGCCGCGAGCCTCAAGCGACCCGGGGCGGGCTTCCGAGGCGCGACGGACGCCGCGGCCCGTCGGCTATTCCCGCGCGATCCGCAATCCGTCGCCGCCCTCGGGGCGCGGCTTGCGCTGCTGGGCCTCCTTCGCGGGCCCGTCGCCGCCGCCCGAGCGCTGCGGGCGGCCGCTGGAGGCCGTGATGCCGCGCAAGGCGAGCACCAGCTCGTCGGGCCGGTCGCTGGCGGCCAGGGCGTCCTCGAGGTCGACCTTGCGCTGCAGCACCAGGTTCTTGAGGCACTCGTTGAAGCTGACGAGGCCGGCCTCGCTGCCCTGGTCGATCACGCGGCCCAGCTCGGCCGTCTTGCCCTCGGTCATCAGCTCCCGCACGTGCGGCGTCGAGACCAGGAGCTCGTAGGCCGGGACCATGCCCTCGCCGCCCGCCAGCGCGATCAGGCGCTGGCTGAGGATGCCGGACAGGTTGTCCGACAGGCGCGAGCGGACCTGCGCGTGCTGCTCCGCCGGGAAGAACCCGAGGATGCGGTCCAGCGTCTGCGGCGCGTTCACGGTGTGCAGCGTGCTCATCACCATGTGGCCGGTCTCGCTGGCGTCGAGCGCCGCGTTCACGGTCTCCGCGTCGCGCATCTCGCCGATCAGGATGATGTCCGGGCTCTGGCGCAGCGCGTGGCGCAGGCCGTCCTTGAAGTCGAAGCAGTCCGTGCCGACCTCGCGCTGGCTGATGACGCAGCGGTTCTCCTTGAACAGGAGCTCGACCGGATCCTCGAGCGTCACGACGTGGCGCTCGGCGTTCCGGTTCGTGTACTCGATCATGCCGGCCAGCGTGGTCGACTTGCCGGAGCCGGCGATGCCCGTGACCAGCACCAGGCCGCGGCGGCGCAGCGCGAGCTTCTTCAGCTGCTCGACCGGCAGGTTCAGGTCGTCCAGGTCCGGCGCGTTCTCGTTGATGCGGCGCAGCACGACGGCCGGCTCGCCCATCTGCTTGTACGCGTTCAGGCGGAAGCGCCCGAGCCCATCCATGTGCAGCGCGGCGTCGGCGGAGCCTTTCTCGCGCCAGTGCTCCATGCGCGCCTTGCCGATCACGCCCTCGAGCACCTCGAGCAGCGGGCCGGGCCCGGGCACGCGGCCGGGCAGGAAGGTGATCTTGCCGTTCACGCGCTGCGACGGGCGGC
>JAUHYB010000466.1 GCA_030426745.1 bacterium | reverse complement strand
GCTTGTACTCGAGCTCCAGCTCGAAGTTCGTGTACATCTCCTCCGTGCGCAGGACGCAGATCGGGTCGCCGCTGCACACGATCACGCCGTCGCGCGCGGTCCACGTCGACGCGCCGCCGTTGACGTTGACCCAGCCGTCCAGCGTCTCGCCGTCGAACAGCAGCTCGACCGCATCGCCGCCGCCAACGCCGCCGCCACTCGACGCGCACGCGGCGACGAGCGCCGCGACGCTGCCCGCGGCCAGCGCGGCCGCCGTCTGTCGCGCGCGCATCAGACGAGCTCGTAGACGCCCGGGGTCGCGACCGGCGCGACGGGAGCGTCGCCCCACTCGCGGCGGACGACCTGGAGGTCCTCCGCGGAGTTCCACGCCTCGTCCGCGGTGACGGCGCGGCCGCTGTACGCCGACAGGCGTCCCATCAACGCCATCAGCGTCGACTTGCACATGTAATCGGAGTCGTTGATCGGGTCCCCGTCGCGGATCGACGCGAACAGCTCGTCGTGTTCGTTCTGGTACATGTCGTCCGGCTCGTCCGACTCGTAGCGCCAGCGCCACGACTTGCCCGCGGTGATGCGGTGGCGCTGCAGCTCGGCCGTGCCGCGCGTCCCCCACACCTGGTCGGACACGTCCTGCGCCGCGTCGCGGAACTGACGGCACGAGGAGAAGCCGCGCACGCCGTCCGCCCACTCGTACACCGTGTTGAAGTGGTCGTAGACGTTGCCGTACTCCGCGCCCGTGCGCTGGATGCGGCCGCCGGTCGACGTCGCCTTGACGGGGTACGCGCCCTTCGCCCAGGCCAGCTTGTCCAGGCTGTGGATGTGCTGCTCGGCGATGTGGTCGCCGGACAGGTGGTAGTAGTAGACCCAGTTGCGCAGCTGGTACTCCGACTCGGTCCAGTCGGGCTTGCGCGCGCGCAGCCACAGCGGGCCGGCGTTGTAGGTGCACTGCATCGCGACGACGTCGCCGATCGCGCCGTCGTGGACGCGCTGGATCGTCTCCTGCTTGGCGAAGGAGTAGCGGTAGCACAGGCCGCTGACCAGCGAGAGGCCGCGATCCTTCGCGCGCTCGCCCGCGGCCGCCACGCGGCGCAGGCCCGGACCATCGACGGCGACCGGCTTCTCGACGAACATGTGCTTGCCCGCGTCGACGCAGGTCTCGACGTGCAGCGGCCGGAACGCCGGCGCGCCGCACAGGAGCACGACGTCGCTGGCCTCGATCACGCCGCGGTAGGCGTCCCAGCCGACGAAGCGCCGGTCCTCGGGCACGTCCACGCGCGGGCCCAGCTCGGGATCCTCGGACAGTACGCGGTGCGCGTCGTCCAGGTGGTCCGCGAACAGGTCCCCCAGCGCGACGAGCCGCGTGTTCGGGTCCGCGCGCAGCGCGTTGCGCGCCGCGCCGCGACCCCGACCGCCGCAGCCGATCAGCCCGACCTTCAGCTCCTCGTCGCCGCCGGGGCGCAGCGGCGCGGTGCGCGCGTAGGGCGCGACCGCGGAGGCGAGGATCGCCGTGGTCCCGCCGCGCAACAGGTCGCGGCGGCTCGGAGCGGACGTGGTCGAGGGAGGGGGCGTCGTCATGGGCGTCGGTTCGGTGGGAGAGCGGACGCCCGCCATGCTACGGATCGCCGCGGCCCGCGTCAGTCGTGAGCGCCGCGCGGCGCGCGGTCCCCCGGTCCGGCGAGGCGCGGTTGCGCGGCGGGCCACGCAGGGCTGGTCCAGGTCGGCGCGTCGGGCCGGTCGACGCGCGCGGAACGACCGGTCTCCGCCGCGAACCACGCGCGCGCCGTCGCGGAGTCCGCCACGCAGGCCGCCGAGGCGAAGGCGTCGGCCTCCGCGGCGGTGGGCGCGATCACCGTCGCGCCGTGTCCCGCGGCGAGCGGCCGCGCGGTGCGCGGGTCGAGCAGGTGCGAGTAGCGCGCGCCGTCGATCGCGAAGCCGCGGTAGCGGTCGCCGCTGGTCGCGAGGCCCGCGTCGGCGAGCGGCACGCGCGCGTCCGTCCCTTCGAGCGCGACGACCCACGCGTCCGCGTCCGGCGGCGGCGCGCCCGCGCGCAGGTCGCCGCCGCCCTCGACCAGCGCGCGCGTCACGCCGGCGTCGCGCGCCGCGTCGAGCGCGCGGTCGAGCGCCTGACCCTTCGCGACCCCGCCCAGGTCCAGCTTCGCGCCGGGTCGCGCGAGCCGCGCCGTGCGCGCGCCCTCGTCGACGTGGAGGTCGCGCCAGCTGATCGTCGCGAGCGCCGCGCGCACGGCTCCGGGATCGGGCAACGCCTCCTGCCGCCGCGCGCGTCGCCACAGCCGCGTCGCCGCGCCGACGGTCGGATCGAAGGCCCCGCCCGTCGCCGCCGCGAGCGCGCGCGCCTCGGCGAGGAGCGCGGCGAGGTCGCTGGAGACTGCGAAGGCGTCGCTCTCGACGCTCGGCGCGACGTGTGCGCGCTCGAAGCGCGGTGATTCGTGCGCGCGCTCGAAGCGCGGTGATTCGTGCGCGCGCTCGAAGCGCGACAACTCACTCGACCGGTCGTAGTCGGAGGCGAGGGCGTCGACCAGGTCGATCGCGTCGAAGGCGGCGCATGCGGCGCGGTCGGCGGTCGCGGCGTCGGGCGCGTACAGGACGAGCGACCAGCTGGTGCCCATCGCGGCGTGGGTGAAGCGGTAGCGCTCGAGCGCGACCTCCGGCGCGGCGACGTCGACGGCGCGGC
>JAUHYB010000068.1 GCA_030426745.1 bacterium | reverse complement strand
AGATCACCACGGTCGGCTGCGCGAGCGTCGGCCTCAACGAGCTCGAGCTCGTCGCCGGCGGCGTGCCCGCGCACCAGTACGGCATGTTCTTCTACGGACCGCAGCAGACGGCCGCGCCCTTCGGGCAGGGGACGCTGTGCATCACCGGCCCCTCGGGCGTCTTCCGCCTGAAGCCGCCGGTGCGCGCCGACGCCGCGGGCGTCGCCCGTCGCCAGCTCGACCTGACCGCGCCGCCGGCGAACGGGGGACCGGGCGTGATCAACGCGGGCACGACGATGCACTTCCAGTTCTGGTACCGCGACCCCGGCTTCGGCTTCAACCTGTCGAACGCCTGCTCGGTGGTCTTCACGCCGTAGATCGACACGGCGACGACACGCGCGGGGCGCTCACTCGACCAGGAGTGAGCGCCCCGCGCCCGTGTACGGGAGAGGTTCGAGTCCCGTAGCTTCCGGCTTCGGGAGTGGCGACGGGGAACCCTCGTGGAAGGATGGAACGTCCACCCCCCCGGTGGAGGGCGCCGCGCGGCGCCCCCTTCGAAGCCCTTCGAGGAGTTCTCTACATGCTGAATCGACCCCTGTTCCTCACCCTCGCGTGCGCGCTCACCATCGGCGCGACCGCCGACGCGCAGTCCTCGCGGCGCGACGCCTTCGCGGGACCGCGTCCGACCGCTCCCCAGGCCCAGTCCTCGTCCGGCGGAGGATTGCTCACCCCCGGTCAGGGCAGCGACGACTGCACGACGCCGGATCCGATCTCCGGAGCGGGCACCTTCGTGTTCGACAACGGCGGCGCCACGAGCGACCCCGCCGTCGGCCAGCTCGAGGCGACGTGCTCCTTCTTCGGGTTCACGGCGATCCCCGAGGACGTCTGGTTCGAGTGGACCGCGACCGCGGACGGCGTCGCGACCTTCTCGACCGTCAACGCGTCCACGACCGTCGACACCAAGATCGCCATCTACCCCGGCGGCAGCTGCCCGACGATGGGCACGGCCATCGCGTGCAACGACGACGCGGGCGGCACCTTCCAGTCCGCGGTCTCCTTCGTGTGCACCTCGGGCGACACCTACATGGTGCAGGTCGGCCTGTACGGCAACTCGACGCCCGGCTCCGGCGGCGCGGGCGTGATGGACGTCACGATCGCGGGCGCGCCGCCGTGCGGCACGTACGACGACGGCGTCACCGAGAACTCGATCAGCCCGAACCCGGCGGTGACGGCGGACTTCGCCTGGATGTTGCGCGTCGACTGCCTGGCGACGATCGACGAGGTCTCGTCCGCCTACGGCTCGCTCGCGCTCTCCGGCCTGCCCGGCGCGATCCCGAACGGCACGCCGCTGACCGTGGCGGTCTGGGACGACCCGAACGACGACGGGGATCCGACCGACGCGGTCCTGCTGCACTCGCAGGCCGAGGTCGTCGCGAACACCGACACCGACATCCTGAACGCGTACACGATCTCGCCGCCGGTGCCGGTCACGGGCGTCGCGTTCGTCGGCATCGTGATGAACACGCCCGCCGGCACGTACCCGGCGCCGCTGGACGAGACCCTCGGGTCGGTGTACGGCGACCAGTTCTTCTTCTGCTTCGACGACGGCGCGCCGCTCGACCTGAACAACCTGGGCGCCGCGGCCAACCCGCCGGAGGACACCACGTCCTTCCTGGGCTACCCCGCCGGCTTCCTGCTGCGCGCGAGCGGCACGGAGGTCCCCGACATGCTCGGCACGCCCTTCTGCGCTGGCGACGGGTCGGCGGGCGCCTGCCCCTGCGGCAACGAGTCCGCGGTCGGCGCCGAAGAGGGCTGTCAGAGCTCGCTCGGCGTGGGCGCCAAGATCGCGGCGAACGGCACCGCCGTCTACGCGAACGATGACATCAGCTTCACGCTGACCCAGGCCCGGCCGAACCAGCCGAGCCTCCTGGTGCAGGGCACGAACCAGACGGGCATCCCGTTCAAGGACGGCTTCCTGTGCATGGGCAACCCGACCGAGCGCGTCGAGGTCGTCTTCCTCGACGCGAACGGAGAAGGCACGACCTCGGTGTCGATCATCACCGAGGGCAACGTGCCCGGCGCGGGTTCCACGCGGTACTACCAGTTCTGGTTCCGCGACCCGGGCGGCGTGAGCCCCTGCGGCACGGGCTCGAACTTCTCGGCCGCGCTCGAGATCACCTACATCTGACCCCGGGCCGACGGCAACGAGCGCGCCCCCCGTCCCCGTCGGACGGGGGGCGCGCGCCGTTCCATGGATCACGAGCTCCCGCCACGTCGCCACCACGTCGCCGCCACGTCGCCGCCGCCACGACCGCGCTGCGTCCCCGCCGACCGCAGCACCTCGGACGCCCGCGCCCACCCACGGCCCCACGCAAAGACGCAAGAACGAACCACGACCGCGCGCGGCCGCAGCAGCAGGAGAAGGAGCCCACCGCCTGCATCCTCCCTTCGGTCGGATCGAGCGCCGCAGGGCGGCGCTACGCCGGTCGGTTCACGGTGCGGAGTACCTGGAGCTGCTCCGTTGCTGCCGGTGCTGGGGTGGAGCGTGCTTTTCACCCGCTCCTCTTCTCCTGCGTGTGGTTCGTCCTTCTTTGCGCTCTTTGCTCCTTCGCGGCCTTTGCGTGAATCCGCGACGGAGGACTCGCGCTGCCTTCCACGTGTCCCGGCCGTGCAGGGCGCCGTTGTTGGAATGGACCGCGCGGGCGGCTGCAGCCGCCCGCGAGGTCCATCCCTGCAACGGCGCAGTGAACCGCCGGGACACGGCCGAGCGCCCGCACGGCCCCAGCCGCGGCTTCACGCAAAGGCCGCGACGGAGGACTCGCGTTGCCTTCCACGTGTCCAGGCCGGGCAGGACGCCGTTGCAGGGATGGACCGTGCGGACGGCTGCAGCCGCCCGCGCGGTCCATCCCTGCAACGGCGCAGTGGACGCGACCGAGCGGCCGCAGCCGCGGAAGTCGGGGGCCGGGTCCCCGGCCCTTCCCTCCGACCTCGACGCACGGCGCGCCCGGATCGCGCGCCGTCGCGGCGGCTCGAGGGCCGGCGCGGCCGCGCACCGGAGATGCAAGGGGGGGGACGACCCGCCGGCGGGGCGACGCGCGAGGACCGGGCTGCGGCCCGCCGTCGCCTCCGTACGGCGCTCGGGGAGTTCTCCGCGAAATGAAGAGCCCTGGTCGCTGCCGAGCGGCGCGGACCAGGGCTCTCATCGCCCCCTCGACGAGAGGGCCTCTCTGTCAGGCTCCGGCCCGGATCACGGGCAGAAGGTGACCTCGACGGCGTTCGACAGGTTGAAGCCGAAGCCCGGGTCGCGGTACCAGAACTGGAAGTTCCAGGTCGAACCCGGCGTGATCGCGCCGGCGCCCGAGTCGAACGGGAAGGTCGTGAAGTCGATCGAGCGGTTCACCGTGCCGAGGAAGCTCGAGAAGAGCGGCGGCTTGATCCGGATGATGCCCGCCTGCGCGACGCACAGCGTGCCCTGACCGAAGGGGATCGTCGCCTGGCCGGGGCCGTAGAAGAAGATGCCGGGCACGCCCGTCGTCGGCAGACCCGAAGCGGCCAGGCCGAAGCTGTTGTCGGAGATGCTGCCGGTGCCGGTCGTCGTGATCAACGCGCCCGAGCCCGCCGAGTTCGGCGAGGTGGTGCAGTAGGTGTTGATCGAGGCCATGCACTCTTCCTGGATGCGGTAGATGCGCCCGGCCGAGACGACGCAGTACAGGTCGCCGTTCGAGTCCTCGCCGAAGGAGGTGATGAAGCCCGAGATGCTGACGTCGCTGTCGTGGTTCGTCGCGACGCCCGGGCTCGAGGGGTCGATCGACTTCAGGTCGCCGGCGCAGTAGTCGGCGAAGAAGTAGCGGCCCGCGTAGTTCGGCAGCAGCGGACCGCGCGCGACGTAGCCGCCCGTGATCGAGCAGTTGCCGCCGCCGTGGCCGTAGACGTGCACCGGGTCGGTCAGGCCGCCCGGGTCGCAACCCGACGACGGGTTGTAGCAGTTGTTGCCTTCCTTCAGGCGCCAACCGTAGTTCTCACCGCCGGTGCTGGAAGCGGGCTGGAAGTCGACTTCCTCCCACTGGTTCTGACCCACGTCACCGATCCACATGTCGCCGGTGTCGCGGTCGAACGAGAAGCGCCACGGGTTGCGCAGGCCGTAGGCCCAGATCTCGTCGAGGCCGGGCGTGGCGCCGAAGAAGGGGTTGTCGCTCGGGATGTAGGGAGCGGCGATGTCCACGTCGAGGCGGACCATCTTGCCGAGCGGCGTGTTCAGGTTCTGGGCGTTGTTCGCCGTGTCGCCCGCGCCGCCGCCGTCACCGAGCCCGAAGTACAGCTTGCCGTCGCCGCCGAAGCGGATGCAGCCGCCGTTGTGGTTGCCGGCGGGCTGCGAGATCGGGCCGTAGATCGTCACGCCGGACGAGCTGTCCGCGACGTTCGGGTCGGCCGACGACACCATGTACTGGCGGATCACCGAGCGGCCGGCGGTGTCGGTGTAGCTGACGTAGAACTTGCCGTTGTTCTGGTAGTCGGGGTGGAAGGCCATCCCGAGCAGGCCGCGCTCGCCGCCGCTCGAGATGAGCGAGGTGAGGTTGATGAAGTCGGTCGGCAGGGTCGAGCCGTTCTCGATGATGCGGATGCGGCCGGCCTGCTGGATCACGAACAGGCGGTTCGTGGGGTCGTTCGGCGGCGAGAACAGGCCGACGGGGGAGCTGAAGCCGGAGGCCACCAGCGGCGTCTCGAGCGCCTGGGCCTGCGCCTCGGGGGCGAGGGCGGCGGCGCCGATCCAGGCGGACAGTCCGAGCGCGAGTGTCTTGCGAATCATGTGCTCTGGGGGGTGGGGGAGGTCTTCGGAGTCGTGAGGGAGCCGCCCGGCCTACCCGCGGCGCGGCGCCGAGGGGACGTCCCGCGCGAGCGAAACCTCCCGACGGGCGCGGCGCGCGGCGGCGCTGCGGTCCTGGGGTTGCGGATCGTGATGCGGAGCGAGGCGACCGGTGCCGCCCCGCTCCGTGTGGTTCGTCGAGTCTGGTACGACCCGGGACGCCGCGATCAGTCGCAGAACGTCACCATGAGGCCGTTCGTCATGCCGATCTGGCCCTGGTCGCGGAACCAGCACTGGTAGAAGCGCGTGGTGCCGACCATCGAGCCGTCGATCGGGATGTTCACGGTCGCCTCGCCCAGGCCGCCCAGCTTGAAGACCGGGAGGCGGTTGAAGGGCGTGCCGACCAGGCGCGTGCCGCCGTGCTCGAAGGCGTTGTCGGGCGACGTGCTCCACAGGATCGCCGCCGGACGGTTCGGGTTCGCGCCCTCCACCTTCAGGCGGAACGCGTTGACCGAGAGCTGCGGGCGACCGAAGCCGTAGAGGCGCGGGTAGCCGCCGGCCGTGGCTTCCTTGGCGAGGCCGTACTCGAGCGGCTCGGCGCACTTCTGGTTGTTGAACTCGACCCACTGGCGCGCCATCACGACCGGCGCGCTCTTGCCGTGCAGGACCCACTGGTCGTAGGCGATCTGACCGCGGTTCGTGTTCGGGTCGTTGTGGGCCTGGAGGAACTCGATGTATTCCTTCGAGGTCGTCTGGTACAGCAGGCGGACCTCGGCGCGGACGGCGAGGTTCGGGCGCGCGTACACGGTGTCGTGCCAGTGCTGCGAGTTCTCGAACACCGTGCCGACCGGCGCGGCGCCCGCGTGCTCGAAGGACGCGACCTCGTAGCCGCGCGGCGGGATGCGGTTGTCCTTGATGAACGTGTTGTTCAGCACGAAGTGGAAGCTCTCGCCGGCGGGCAGGCCCGTCTGCGCGGCCATGTAGTCGTCCAGGCCGAGCTTGGCCTCGAAGACCGTCGTGTCGCCCGTCGTCAGGTCGGCGGTCGCGGAGTCGTAGTGACCGCGCTCGTCGATGACCTGGCCGTTCATGTCGTAGAAGCGCACGTTCAGCCACATGCGGCGACCTTCGGGGTAACCCGTCGGCAGCTTGTGGCCGGTCTCGTTGATCACGCGGACGACGATGTCCGGGCCGTCCTGCCACGACTGCACCGTCGCGGCGCTGCGCAGCATGTTCTTGGCGCGCGCGATCGAGTCCTCGACGCTCTGGGCGGAGAGGTTCGTCACGCTGTCGGAGTACAGCGAGCGCACGGCGCGCAGCACCCAGGTGTTGCCGCCGTTGAAGAAGTGCTGCGGGAGGTCGTCGCGGAACTCCGGGCTGCCGAAGCCGGCGGCGACGCCGGAGGTCTTCGGCATGTGGCAGTCCTGACAGGACGAGACCGCCGTCTCGTTGCCGCCGAAGCGGCCGTCGGTCTCGATGTCACGCTGCGCGTAGTCGGAGTTGGCCCACTCGCTGAACGTGCGCTCCACGGGGAAGGTGTCGGACTTCGCCTGCGTGGGGTGCGGCGTGTTCACCGCGTTCAGCACGTACGAGCCGTCCGGCTGCTTGTCGAAGGCCGGGTTCGAGACGTCGTGGCACGTCCCGCACATCATCGACTCGCGGTGGAACGGCGACTCGCGCCACTCGTGGAAGAAGAAGTTCGGACCGAGGTCGAAGGGACCGCGGCGACGGTCCTCGGGGTCGATCACGTACTGACCGGTGTGCGGGTCGGTCGGCGACGGCGTCGAGAGGCCGGCGAGGATGCCGACGTCCTCCATCGGGTTGTTCAGCGGGTCGGCCACCGGGTCGACCATGCGGTGGCAGAAGTGGCAGGTGACGCCGTCGAAGTCGCCGAGCTGGTCGTCGAGCGCCGAGCCGTCCGTCGGCGTGCTGCGACCGTCGAGCCACGCGCCCGGCGCGTGACAGCGCAGGCACAGGTCGCCGCCGTCGCCGACGTCCTGGTTCGCGACGTCGAGGCAGGCCCAGAAGATCGGGTCGCGACCGGCCTGACCCATCATGCTGGCGACCCAGGGCTCGTAGGGCTCCTGCTCCGGGTCGTAGAAGCCGTGGCAGGCGGCGCAGGAGTCCGACTCGAAGACCTCGACGAGGAGCTCGTTCGGCTGCGTGCCGTTCAGGAAGAAGTCCTGGATCGTCGTCCCGAGCGGCAGCGTCGCGCCTCCGCCCTGCTGGAGCGCGGTGGCGGCGGTGCCGAGGCCCGTGAGGACCGCGAGGCCGATGAGGAGACGACGGGTGCGCGAAGCGTGTTGTTTCGGAGCCATGGGGGGTGGTGGCGGCGTCGGAGAGCCCGTGGGCCCGCGGTCGGTGGAGGTGGTCCCGCCGGCCCGTGGAGGGCGGCCACAGCGGGGTCCGGTGCAATCCTCACCCGAATCCGGGGGTCCGTCAAGCCGGGTCGGGCGGGTTGCGGACTCGTTGGAGAGGGCGCCGTGGCGGGGCCTTCGGAGGAATCGGAGCGGAGGACTGCGGTGTGGACGAACGGCGGCCCCGGAAAGGTCCCTTCGGACCGCCTTCTCGCGTGGATGCGGTCGGATCCGGGTCCCGAGGCCCGATCCCGCGCAGGGTCCCGGGTGGGGGCGAAGGGCTCGGGAAGGGCCGAGAAATCCCGCGATCGACCGCGAACCGGGCCCGGGGACCCCGGTCTCCCCCCGTGCCGGCGCGATCCCCGCGCCGGCGCCTCCGCCGTCCGGACGGAGGCTCCCCCGACCGATCCCGCAACGATCCCCGAGCCCCGAAGCCCCATGCTGAGCCCCCTGACCCTCCTGGCGTGCGCCGCGCCCGCCCTTGCGACCCCGCCCGCCGCCCTGCCCGCCGCCCTTCCCACCGTGCCGCCCGACCCCGTCGGCGCGGCGACCCCGACGCCGCCCGGCTTCCCCCCGGTCGCCGGCGTGCTGGAGGCCGACCACCCCGTCCTCCTGGCCCGCCTGCCTCGCGCCGGCGCGGACGGGGAGGCCCGCTTCCTGGGCGGCGGCGCGGCCCCCGGCGGGCGCCTGTTGCTGGTCGTGGCGCCCCTGGACGAGGCGGCGACCGCCCCGCTCGGACTGGACCGCGCCCACGCCCTCCCGGCCCGCTCCCGCTGGCTGACGGCCGACGGCGCCGGCGAGGTGCGCTTCGCGTTGCCGCAGGTCGAGGGCCTCGCCGTGCAGCTCTGGCGCGCGGGCGACGCCGCGGAGGGCCGCGGGTCGAGCCACGTCCTGCCGCTCGCCGCCACCCTCGCGGCGAACTACTCGGGGCCGCCGGCGGTGATCACCGAGTTCCTGAAGGACCCGACCGACGTCGCCGACAGCCGCGGCGAGTGGGTCGAGATCGCGAACCTGAACCCCTGGCGCCTGCGCCTCGACGGCTGGGTGCTGTCCGACGACTCGGGCAACTCGGCGCTGCTCGGCGGCGGGGTGACGCCGCTGCGCTGCGGCCCCGGCGAGTCGATCGTGATCGGGGCGGACGACGACCCGGCGACGAACGGCGGCGTCGACGTCGACGACCAGTGGTCCTCGTTCAGCCTGCGCAACAGCAGCGACGAGATCGTGCTCTCGATGCCCGACGGCACCGTGGTCGACCGGGTGGTCTACGACGACGGCGTGCTCTGGCCGGACACGCCGGGGCAGTCGATCGCGCTCGACCCCGCGTCCTACGACGTGGCCGCGAACGACGACGCGGCGAACTGGTGCCACTCGCAAGCCGTCTGGCCCGGCGGGACCAGCGACACCGGCTCGCCGGGCGAGACGAACGCGGGCTGCCCGTGATCGTCCGCAGGTGATCGGCCGCGGCCGGCCCGGATCGACCGGGAGCGGGGCGGGGGCCGTGCGCGCCCCCGCTCCGAGCCGCCCCGGTGTCCCCGGTGTCCCCGGCTGTCCGCGGCGGCTCGCGCCGCGCGCGGCGCGCTCTTCCTCGGCCCGCCCGGCGTCGCCCGAAGCTCGCCCGCGCCCATCGGGTGCGGCGGACGGCGCGCCGGCGGGCCCCTCGCGCGCGCGGCGGATCGGGGCGCTCGCGGTCGACTTCCTGCCGCGCGGACTTGCCGCGCGCGCGCCCGGCGCCGATCCTGTTCGGCCATGTTGCGCCGCCTCCCCCTGCTCCTCGCCGCCCTCGTCGCCGGCCTGTCCGCCTGCGGCGGCGGGTCGGACGCCCCCGAGGCCAAGCTCGAGACGCTCTGGTACGACGACGCGCGGACGGTGAAGTCCGCCGAGGGCCGCAAGGACTTCGGGCTCGAGGAGGGGGACTGGACCTACTGGCACGAGAACGGCGCGGTGATGCGCCGCGGCGCCTACGAGCACGGCCGGCCGATCGGTCGCTGGGAGTCCTTCCACGACGACGGCAGCCCCGAGGCCGTCGAGCAGTACGTGGACGGCGAGCTCGACGGCGTGCAGCAACGCTGGCACCCGAACGGACAGCTCGCCGCGGAGCTGACCTTCGACGCGGGCGTGCAGGTCGGGCGCGCGACCTTCTGGTCGGAAGAGGGCGTCGTCGTCGCGGAGGCGACGTTCGAGGACGGCGAGCGCGTGGGCGAGTTCGTGCAGAACTGGCCCGACGGCACGCCGAAGCTGCGCGGCGCGTTCGAGGAAGGGCAGCAGTCCGGGACGTGGACCAGCTACCACGCGAACGGCGAGCTCGAGTCCGAGTCAGAGTTCGTCGCCGGCAAGCAGCACGGCACGAGCCGCGAGTACTACGACAGCGGGCAGCTGAAGTTCGAGATCGAGATGGACCACGGCGTGCCGGACGGCACGCGGCGCGCGTGGCACCCGAACGGGCAGCTCGCGCTGGTGGAGCACTTCGAGTCCGGGCGACCGGCCGGCGAAGTGCGCAGCTACGCCGAGGACGGCGCGCTCCTGGTCGAGGGCCGCTTCGAGGACGGGAAGATGCAGGGCCCGTGGACCATCCGCGCGGCCGACGGGACGCTCGACGAGCAACAGAGCGGCGTGTACGAGCAGGGCGAGCGCGTCTCCCCCCTGGGCAACGCCGGATCCGGCTCGACGGACGCGCAGACGAACACCGATGACGCGGCGACGGACGCCGCGCGGAAGAACGACGAATGACGAACCCGATCCACACCGACGAGGCCGTCTGGGCCGCCGTCGCCCGCGAGGACGCGCGCCAGGAGGCGCAGCTCGAACTGATCGCCTCGGAGAACCACACCTCGCGCGAGGTGATGGCCGCGATGGGCTCGAGCCTGACGAACAAGTACGCCGAGGGCTACCCGGGCCGCCGCTACTACGGCGGTTGCGAGTACGTCGACCAGGTCGAGGACCTGGCGCGCGACCGCGCGAAGGAGCTCTTCGGCGCGGCGCGCGCGAACGTGCAGCCCCACTCGGGCACGCAGGCCAACGTCGGCGCGCTGATGGCGCTGTGCGAGCCCGGCGACCGCATCCTGGCGATGAGCCTGGACCACGGCGGGCACCTCTCGCACGGCCACCCGAAGAACTTCTCGGGCATCTTCTACGAGTTCCACCACTACGGCGTGGAGGAGGGCAGCGAGCTGCTCGACATGGACCGCGTCCGCGAGCGCGCGAAGGAGCTGCGTCCGAAGGTGATCCTGGCCGGCGCGTCCGCCTACTCGCGCAAGATCGACTTCGCCGCCTTCGGCGCCATCGCCAAGGAGGTCGACGCCTGTCTGCTGGTCGACATGGCGCACATCGCGGGCCTGGTCGCGGGCGGCCAGCACGAGAGCCCCGTCCCGCACGCCGACATCGTGACGATGACGACGCACAAGACGCTGCGCGGCCCGCGCGGCGGCATGGCCGTGACGAACAGCGTCGAGCACCTGAAGAAGCTGAACACCGCGGTGTTCCCGGGCGGCCAGGGCGGCCCGCTGATGCACGTCATCGCGGCGAAGGCGATCGCGCTGCGCGAGGCGATGGCGCCTGACTTCAAGGACTACGCGGCCCAGGTCGTGCGCAACGCGAACGCGCTGGCGGAGGGCCTCGTCGAGCGCGGCCTGCGCATCGTGTCGGGCGGCACCGACAACCACCTGATGCTGGTCGACGTCACGCCGAAGGGCCTGTCCGGCCAGCAGGCGGAGGACCTGTTGCACGCCGTCGACCTGACCTGCAACAAGAACCTGATCCCGTACGACCAGCGCCCGCCGATGGAGGCCAGCGGCGTGCGCCTCGGCACCGCGGCGGTCACGACGCGCGGCCTGGTCGAGGACGACATGCGACGCATGGCTGGCTGGATCGGCGACGTGCTGTCCGCGCCGACGGACGAGTCGGTCGCGCAGCGCGTGCGCGGCGAGGTCGCCGAGTGCGCGAAGGCGCACCCGATCTACCCGGCCTGAACCGCGCCCCGCGAGCGCTGCCCGACGACATGCCCGAGCAGGACACCACCGACGACCCGCGCGACCCTTCGCGCGGGTCGTCGTCCGCGCTGCCGGTCACGCTGCTGACCGGCTTCCTGGGGGCCGGCAAGACGACGCTGCTGAACCGCATCCTGACCGAGCGCCACGGCGAGCGCGTCGCCGTGATCGTCAACGAGTACGGCGAGGTCGGCATCGACGGCGACCTGGTGGTCGGCACCGCGGACGAGGTCGTGGAGCTGGCGAACGGCTGCGTGTGTTGCACCGTGCGCGGCGACCTGTCGGCGTCGATCGCGCGCCTCCTTCGCGCGCGCGAGCGCCGGCTGCGGCGCAGGCCCTTCGACCGCCTCGTGATCGAGGCGTCGGGCATGGCCGAACCCGGGCCGATCGTGCAGACGCTGCACGCCGACCCCTCGATCGCGGGACGCGTGCGGCTGGACGGCGTGCTGACTCTGGCGCACGCGCGCAACCTGCCCGCGCAGCTCGCCGAGCGCCCCGAGGCCGCGGAGCAGGTCGCTTACGCCGACCGCGTGCTGCTGAACCACGCGGACCAGTGCGACGCGGATGACCTGGCGCGTGCGCGCGAAGCGGTGCGCGCGCGCAACGCCGTCGCGGAGGTGCGCGAGACGACGCGCGCCGACGCGCCGCTCGGCGAGCTGCTCGACCTCGGCACCGACGACCCTGCGCGCTTCGACGCCGTGCTGGCGAAGAGCGCCGGGCGCGCGCACGACCACGGCGCCGCCGTGGGGACCGTGGCGCTGGAGAGCGACGCGCCGCTCGACCTGCACAAGCTCAAGATCTGGCTGCAATTCCTGGCGAACCGCCGCGGCCAGGACCTGTACCGGCTGAAGGGCGTGTTGCGCTGCGCCGGCCGCGCGGAGCCGGTGGTCGTGCAGGGGATGTACGAGTGGCTCGAGATCGGCCCCGGCGACGGCGCGCCGCCCGCGACCTCGCGGCTCGTGTTGATCGGCAAGGACCTGGACCGCGACGAGCTCGACCGCGGCTGGGCGGCTTGCCGCGCCGGCGACGCGAGCTGAGAGGGGAGCGCCGCGCGACGGCAGGCGCGCGGCGGTTCGCCCCCTCGCGTTCGCTCGTTCTCCGCGCGGAAACACCGGCATGGGGGATGCGTCCGTCGGTGCGCTCGCGCATCCTGTGCGCATGGCGCCGGCTCCCCCGTACTCCACGCTCCTGTTCGACCTCGACGGAACCCTGATCGACTCCGTCGGGCTCATCTTCGCCAGCTACAACCACACGCTGCAGGTCCACCGCGGCGAGCAGCGCGACGACGCCTACTGGCTGCGCATGCTGGGCACGCCGCTGCGCACGCAGCTGGCCGAGTTCAGCGACGACCCGGTCGAGGTCGAGGCGATGGCGACGACCTACCGCGAGCACAACCACGGCCTGCACGACGAGCTGGTGCGCGCGTACGACGGCGTCGTCGAGCTGATCGACGAGGTCGGGCGGCGCGGGACGACGCTCGGCCTGGTGACCAGCAAGAGCCGCAACGGAGCGCGCCGCGGCCTGAACCTGCTGGGCGTGACCGAGCGCTTCGAGACGCTCGTCTGCCTGGAGGACGTGCAGCAGCACAAGCCGCACCCCGCGCCGGTCCTGGCCGCGCTCGAACGCCTGTCCGCCGCGCCCGCGGGCGCCGTCTACGTGGGCGACTCGCCGCACGACCTGATCGCGGGCCGCGCCGCCGGCACCGCGACCGCCGCCGTCGCCTGGGGCCCGTTCCCGCGCGCCGAGCTGGAGGCCTGCGAGCCCGACCACTTCATCGAGCACCCGAGCGAGTTGCTGGCGCTGCTCTGAGCGCGCGATCGGTGAGGCCGTGCCCGACGATTCCGCACCCGGCACGGTACCTTCGGGCTCCCGCGTACCTCGCCACCGACACGAAACACGCCGCCGCGGGCGGCATCGTTCGGCGTTCGCGGCGGCTCAGCCGACCTTGGAGTACCCGAGCTCCTTCAGGATCTCGAGCACCTCCGACCAGTTCGGGAACTGGCGTCCGTGCACGCGCTTGTACTCGTCGATCGCCGTGATGAACTCGAGGACCTCCTCGCTCATCTCGTCGGGCTTCGTCGGCTTCTTCGCCGGCTTGGAGGACTGGGGCGTGGAGTCGGACTTCTTCGGGGGGACGCTCATGGCTCGTCGGGGAGGGTCGGGGCGGTCGCGCGCCGGGGGAGCCGCCCCGGAGGAGGGGGCGATCCCCCCTGGATCGGTCGCGGTCCGCGCGCCGCTTGACCCGAGCGGGCCGAAACTGCCGTCCCCGCGGGGGATCGGCCTCAGGCGGTCAGGGCGCCCGCCTCGCGCAGCACGGCTTCCACGCGCTCGCGGTTCGGGCGGTCGATCCAGCCGGCCTCGGTCACGATGCCCGCGACCAGCTCCGCCGGCGTGACGTCGAAGGCGGGGTTGTAGACCTTCACCGTCTCCGGCGCGGTGCGCGTGCCGAAGCCCATCGAGACCTCCTCGGCGGGGCGCTCCTCGATCGGGATCTGCGAGCCCTCGACCAGCTCGCGGTCGAAGGTCGAGAGCGGCGCGACGACGTAGAAGGGCACGCCGTGCTCCTTCGCCAACACCGCCACCGAGTAGGTGCCGATCTTGTTGCACACGTCGCCGTTGCGCGCGA
>JAUHYB010000465.1 GCA_030426745.1 bacterium | reverse complement strand
GCGGATCGAGTTCGTCGTGTTCGATCCCGTCCCGCACGGCCCGCCGCGGTCGCGGTACCAGACCTGGAAGCGGTCGAGCCGGCCGGGCGCGGCGCCGAGCGAGCCGGCGATCGGTGATGCGCTCTGCCACGCCCCCCCCGGACCGGCCACGAAGCGCGCGACCGTCGTCGGCGCGGCGCCGATGCACAGGACGCCGTCGTGGAAGGGATGCGCGATCTCCAGGAACTCCTGGCCGCGACGCAGCACGACGCCGGGCGCTTCGACGGACAGGCCTTCGACGCGCGGGCGGAAGTCGTCGTTCGCGACGTTCGCCGTGCCGGTCGCCGCGAGGCGTCCGCTGCTGCCGGTCGAGTTCGCGCAGCCGCCGCCGGACGCCGCGACCGCGTCGTTGCCGCACGGGCACGCGACCCACGTCAGCGGCGCGGGCATGCACGCGGTGGTGAACGGGTCGCCCGACCCGAGTTCGAAGGTCACGTCGAGCGCGCCGCAGTGAGACACGCCTGGCGCGAAGCCGAGCTCGACCAGGACCGTGCGGTCCTGTCCGTGGTTGATCCACGAGAGCGTCGGGGTCGGGTCGCCGGGGGAGAACACCGCGCTCGACAGGCTCGCGCCGGACGCCGCGCAGTCCGCCGCGCCGTCGTGCAACGCGACCGCGACCGGCGCGCCGACGCCGAACTGCAGCTGCGCTGCGTCGAGCGCGACGTCCAGCGATGCGCCGCCCTGCACGTCGATCGCGCAGACCGTCGTCTCGCCCGGTCGCAGCATCACGTCCTCGAACAGGCCGGCGGACACGTCGAGCGGCGCGGCGCAGTCGGACACTTGCGGTTCCCACTGCGCGCCGTCCTCCGTCAGCGGGAAGAAGCCGCACGACTCGGTCAGGCTGAACAGCACGACGTAGGGCGCGCAACCGACGACGCCGGTCGGGACGTTCACGCCGAGGATGTAGTCGACGTCCGCCGCGTCCGTCGCGGGCAGGAGGGTCGCGACGCTGCCGAACTCGGCGCTCGTACCGACCAGGGGCGCCGCGTTGCAGTCCGCCGCCGGGTATGCGGTCAACTCGAGTCCGCCGATCAACGAGACCGCGAGGTTGCTGCCCGCGGGAACGGTGACGCGGTAGTAGTCGTCGTCGGTGTCGGAGGCCGACGTGCGGATCTCGCCGGCGGAGGAGCCGTCCGCGGAGACGACGAGCGGCACGGTCGCCGCCGTGGCGCAGGTGTCGTTGGGCTCGTGCAGGCCGTTCCCCGCCGCGGCCGTGCACGGCGCGGGCACCAGCTCGATCTCGAGGTCGTACGCCCCGCACTCGATCCCGAGCGCCTGCACGCCGACGCGCAGGGTCTCGGGCGTACCGCCGACCGGCCGGCTCGCCTCGGTGCTCGAGAAGTTCCGCGGACAGGACGCAGCGCCCGCGATCGACACCCAGGGCTCCAGGTCCGGGTCGGTCGTCGACACGCGCGCGACCAGCGTGTGGTCCGCGGGCACGGCGACCTCGAACAGGTCGCCGGCTTCGTCCAGGGTGAGGCTCGTGTGCACGCCCGGAGTGAGGGGCGCGGCGGTCGCGCAGAGGTCGTTCGGCTCGAAGGCGTCCGGCTGGAGCGCGCCGCAGGCGTCGGGCAGGCGCTCCACCACGAGGTCGTAGCGCACGAAGTCCCACGGCGAGTCCGAGAAGAGCCGCAGGTAGTAGTCGGCCGTCGCCGCCGAGTCGTTGCGCTCGAAGGAGACCTGACGGATCCCTGCGTTCCCGCCGCAGGAAGAGTCGTCGGTCAGCTGGACGAACACGCGGTCGTTCGCCGGATCACGGGGCAGTACGGTGACCCGCACGGCTTCCCCGGGCGCCAGGTTCGGGATGCGGTAGGCGTCGGCGTCCTCACCGTCGATCCGACCCGCGCCGAAGACCACGAGGTCGGCGTAGGTGCCGGGCGCCAGCACGAGCGCGCCCGCGCAGGCGTCCGGTCCCTCGAACGCGTCGTCGTCCTGCACGTTGCAAGGACGTCGGTCGAGGTCGAGGTGCATCGCGTACTCGAGGCAGCCGAGCTCGACGATCAGGTTGCTGCCGACCTCGATCTCGGCCTCGATCGGCGCGGCGCCGTCGTTCTCGAGGACCGGCGGGTAGAGCTGCTCGTGCTGCGCGTGACCGCCGACGCGGAACTCGCGCGGGAGCTCGCCGTCGACGTGGAAGCTGCCCAGGAACTCCGGGACCCCGTAGAGGTTCGGCGCGGCCGGAGAGACCAGATCGAGGTCCAGCGTGAGCCGCGAGTGAGGCGGCAAGACGATGCGGTAGCGGTCGGTGTGGTCCGCGACGGAGCCGGCGCCGCCGAGGTTCAACGTGAGGGAGCCGTAGGTCCCCTCCTGCAGCAGGGGCGGCGTCGCGGACTCGAGGGCGTCGAGTCGCCAGCAGTCCTGGGCGAGCGCGGGCGGTGCGAACACGACGAGCAGAGCGAGGGTCGGGATGGACAGGTGCACGGATCGATCTCCTTCCGATCGGGCGGGCCGCCGTCCGGCGCATGGGGAAGCGACGGAAGAGGGCGGCGAAGTGCGAGCGCCCGCGCGGCTTCGGAGCGCGCGGGCGAGAGGGGTGCGAGCGGGGACCCGACGTCCGCGGACTAGCCGCGCAAGCGGCGCGTGGTACGGGGTTTCGCGTCCGAAGTCACTCCCGCCACGCCCCGCTCGCGGCGCTCCGGATCGGCCGCCAC
>JAUHYB010000464.1 GCA_030426745.1 bacterium | reverse complement strand
GCCGCGAACCGCGGCGCGTCCGAGGCGGCGGGCGAGAACATCGGCCTGAACATCTCGCTGCCCTTCGAGCAGATCGACAACCCGTACACGACGCGGCGCCTCGCGTTCGAGTTCCACTACTTCTTCATGCGCAAGTTCTGGTTCAGCTACCTCGCCAAGGCGATGGTGGTGATGCCGGGCGGCTTCGGCACCTTCGACGAGTTCATGGAAGTCGTCACGCTGGTGCAGACGCTGAAGATCAAGAAGAAGCTGCCGATCGTGCTGTTCGGCACGGAGTACTGGGACCGCATCATCGACTTCGAGCCGATGGTCGAGTTCGGCACGATCAGCCCGGAGGACGTCGACCTGTTCTTCCGCACCGACTCGGTGGACGAGGCGTTCGAGTACCTGACGTCGCAACTGACGCAGCACTTCCTGAACAACGCGGGGGCTCCCGCCGGAGTCGCGCCGACGCGCGAGAGCTGAGCGCGCGACGACCCCCATGCCCGAGTTCCCGACCGTCAACTTCAGCGAGACCGAGAAGGGGCTGTTCTCCTCCGAGGAGATCCAGCGCCTGATGCGGACCGAGTGCGTGCGCGCGAAGCGCTACGGATACCCGGTGTGCGTCCTGCTCGTGGGGGTGGACCGCCTGGACCAGCTGGGCGACCTGTACGGCGCGGAGTCGCGCGCGACGATCCAGCGCGAGGTCGCGGAGCTGATGCGCGGGGTGACGCGCGCCAGCGATATGTTCGGCTGCATGCTGGCGGGCTCGTTCCTGTCGGTCTATCCGCACACGCCGCGCGCCGAGGGGCCGCGGATCGCGCGCCGCTTGCTGGACCGCACGCGGCGCCTGGTGTTCGACGAGGGCGCGGCGTCGGTCGCCGTGACGCTGTCGGTCGGCATCACGAGCGCGGTCGGCGCGGACGACTCGTATGAGCTGGACGAGCTGATCGACCACGCGCGACAGGCGCTGCGCCAGGCGCAGGACGCGGGCGGCGATCGCTTCGCCGTCTACGTGCCGCCGGCGCCGGCGCCCGAGCCGGCTCCGCAGCCGGTCGCCCTGTCCGTCGAGAGCGGGTTGGCCGCGCTGGGTGAACAACTCGAGCGCCTCCTGTCCGAGAAGGTCGTCGAGATCTTCCACTCGATGGGGCGCGAGGTGCCGGACTTCCACGGGCACGAGCGCGAGGTGCTGGAGCTGGCGGTCAGCCGCATGTCCGCGGAACGCGACCAGCTCGTGGCGCAACACGAACAGAAGTACAACCTGCTCGAGCGACGGCTGTCGAAGCTGGCCGAAGCGCTCGAGATGACCGAAGCGGAGCTGCGCCACACGATGGCGCTCAAGAACGTCGACCCCGGCGTGGCGTCGATCTACCGCACGGTGCAGGGCCTCTCCGCGGCCGAAGAAGACGTCGAGCTCAAGAAAGAGATGATGAGCAAGATCTTCGAGGCCAACCTCGAGCTGCAGAAGCGCGGCGATTGAACCGCGCCTCCAGGAGTCCGGAACCATGAGCGAGTCGAAGAAAGAGGACACGGGCACCGCCGAGGGCAAGGACCACGGCGTGCTCTACCTGGGCATCGACCTCGGCACGTCGCGGACGTCCGTGGCGGCCAGCAACGGCGTGCGCGCGACGGTGCCGTCGTTCGTCGGCTACCCGAAGGACGTCGTCAGCAAGAAGCTGCTGAAGAAGGACGTGCTGTACGGCGACGAGGCGATCGAGAAGCGCCTGTCGCTGAACCTCTACCGCCCGCTGGAACACGGCGTGCTGAAGGGCAGCACGGACGGCGGTGGTGACGAGGGCAACATGCGCGCCGCGCGGGACCTGCTGCTGGAGATCGTGCGCCGCGCGCAGCCGCGCAAGGACGAGCTGGTCTACGCCGTGATCGGCGCGCCGGCGCAGGCGAGCATCCAGTCGAAGAACGCGATCGTCGAGATCGCGAAGGAGTCGGTGGACTCGGTGATGCTGTGCTCCGAGCCGTTCGCCGTCGCCTACGGCCAGGACATGCTCGAGGACGTGCTGGTCATCGACATCGGCGCCGGCACCGTCGACCTGTGCCGGATGCACGGCACGATGCCCGAGGACGCCGACCAGCTGACGATGACGACGGCGGGCGACCACGTCGACCAGGAGCTGGCGAAGCGCATCTCCGAGAGCCACCCCGAGGCGCAGTTCACCACGCAGATGGTGAAGTCGCTGAAGGAGCGCTACGCGACGATCTCCGAGGTCGTCGAGCGCATCGAGGTGAACCTGCCGGTGAACGGCAAGCCGACGGCCTTCGACCTGACCGAGGAGATCCGCGGCGCGTGCCGCACGATCGTCGGTCCGATCGTCGACGGGCTGGGTCAGCTGATCGCGACCTTCGACCCCGAGTTCCAGGACCGGCTGAAGAACCGCGTGCTGCTCGCGGGCGGCGGCTCGCAGATCAAGGCGCTGGACACCGCGATCGAGCGCGAGATGCACGAGCGCCTCGGCGGCGGCAAGGTGATGCGCATCGAAGAGCCGATCTACGGCGGCGCGGACGGCGCGCTGAAGATCGCGCACGACATGCCCCAGGAGTTCTGGGAGAAGCTGAAGTAGCGCCTGGACGACGGCGGGCCGAAGGTACCGTGCCGGGTGCAGAATCGTCGGCCCGCCGTCGCACGCGTCCACCAGAGGAAAGTACCGAGCCGGGCTCGTTTTTTCACCGCGCAGCGGCGGCCCGGCGCGACGCCGGCACCACTGG
>JAUHYB010000067.1 GCA_030426745.1 bacterium | reverse complement strand
CACTGCGGCCCTCTGGCCGCAGTGCGCCCACTGCGGTGAAAAAACGAGCCCGGCTCGGTACTTTCCCGCGATCAGTGGTCGAGCTGGCTCAGCAGCTCGGCCAGGCGCGCCAGGTCGGCGTCGGAGAGTTCGCGGTCCTTGGTCCGCGCGGCTGCCAGCAGCTCGAGCGCGTCGCGCACGGACTGGCGGTCCTTGTCGGACTCGGTGTCCGCCGCGATGCGGTCCTCGTCGCGCTCGACCCCGCCGGCGTGCTCGTAGCCGAAGGTCAGCAGGAACTCGGGGAAGTCCCGCCAGTCGAGGCCCAGCTCTTCCAGCACGATCGCGATGCCGCGCTGCAGCTGGAAGTCCTGCTGGTAGTCGCCCCGCGGGAAGGCCGCGCCCTGCTGGTCCTGCACGCGGCGGCGCACCTCGCGGCGCACCAGGAAGCGCACGTCGTCGCGGTTCAGGCGCGTGTCGAGCCCGGCGTAGAACTCCTCGAAGCCCGGGTACTTCGACGCGTCGCCCGAGTCGCCGATCGCCAGCTCGCGGAACAGCTCCACGTTCGCGTCCCAGTGACCGTCGATGTAGTCGCGCACGACGCGGTCGCCCTGGATCTCGATCATCTCTTCGAGCTTCCACGTCTCCCAGCGCTTCTGCCGCACCTCCTCGGTGGGCTCCACGCCGCCGCTGCTCGTGATGTCGCCGTTCTCGTCCAGCTCGCGGTGGATCGAGCGGCCGCTGGGCAGCATGTAGCGCGCGATCGTCAGCTTGATGCGCGGGGCGTAGTCGAACTCGCCGTTGCCGTTGCGGTCCTTGGTCAGCGGTTCCCAGTTGTCGCGGTAGCGGTTGCGGTTCTGGTCGTCCCAGTCGTCGTCGTCGACGCCGGGCATGCGGAACAGGTTCTGCACCGAACCCTTGCCGAAGGAGCGCTGGCCGACGAGCGTCGCGCGCCCGTGGTCCTCGAGCGCGCCCGCGACGATCTCGGAGGCCGACGCGCTGAAGCGGTCGATCAGCACGACCACCGGCATGTCCTCGGGGACCAGCGGCGGCTTGCGCGTGTACATCTTCTCGGTCTCGCGGATGCGCGACTCGGTGCTGACGACGAGCTTCTCCGCCGGCAGGAACAGGTCGACGACGTCGCGCGCTTCCGACAGCAGGCCGCCCGGGTTGCCGCGCAGGTCCAGCACGATGCCCTTCGCGCCGTCGGCGAGCAGCGCGCGCAGGCCGCGCTCCAGCTCCTGGCTGGCGACGCCGCTGAAGGCCGTGAGCTCGATCAGGCCGACGCCCTCCGGCAGCATCTGGAACTGCACCGGCGGCACCGTGATCAGCGCGCGCTCGACCTCGACGATCATGTCGTCGGTCGGGCGCTCGATCAGCGCCGGGTCCATGCCGCGGCGCCAGACGTAGAGCTTCACGATCGTGCCCGGCTCGCCCTTCAGGCGGCGGATCACGTCCTCGGTCGGCTTGCTGACGCCGTTCTCGTGCGTCGGCCAGTCGTCGATGCGCACGATCTTGTCGTCGGTGCGCAGGTTCGCGCGGTAGGCCGGGCCCGAGTAGATCGGCCGCGTGATCGTGAAGATGTTGTCGTCGCGGTCGACGCCGACGTAGGCGCCGATGCCGCCGTACTCGGCCTGCAGGTCCTGCTGGAACTCCGCGAACATCTCCGGCGAGAAGTAGTTCGAGTGGTTGTCCATCGAACGCAGCATCCCGTCGAGCGCGGCGTCGAGGAGCTCCTCCTCGCTGACCTTGTCGCCCTCGACGTGGCTGTCGAGGATCATGCGCATCACGCGCTGCACGCTGTCGAGCGGACCGTCGAGGTCGCGGTTGTAGAGCGCCTCCTCGCGCAGCGCCTTCTGCTTGCGCAGGCGGCTCTCGTAGTAGTCGCGCAGGCTCTCCTGGCGCAGGTAGGCGTCCGCCAGGCGGCCCTCGGGGCCGGGCAGCGCGGCCAGGCGCTCGAGCTCGCCGCGCGCGGACAGCATCTCGCCGATCGACGCCATCGCCAGCGCGGCGCGCCCGCGCAGCGCGGGGTCGGACGAGTTGAGGAAGCTCATCAGGATGCGCTGCACGTCGCGGCTGGTCTGGCCGTCGCCGTGCGCCTTCGCGGTGACCGCGAACTGCATGCGGTCGTCGGGCGCGCGGTCGACGTCGCGCGCGGCGGCGAGCAGCTCCTCGACGAGCTCGTCGCTGCGCTCGACCGGCAGGAGCTGGAAGACCGGGTCGGCGAGCAGGCCGGCAGCGGCGACGGCGACCGCGGGGTCGGCGTCCTGCAAGAGCGGCTGCAGCGCGTCGACGAGGCGCTCGACCTCCGGCTCCTCGCCGGCCATGCGCGCCGCGGCGACGAGCAGGACCGTCTTCGGACCCGTCGCGCGGTCCGCGAGCAGCGCGTCGAAGGCCGCGTCGGCGGCCTCGGGGTCGACCTCGCGCGCCAGCGAGCCCAGGCGGGTCGCCTCCGCCCACAGCGCGTCGACCGGCAGGTCGGCGGCGACGGCGGCGCGCTCGGCGATCAGGGACTCCAGGTCCCCCTGGAGCGCGCGGACCGCGGCAGGACGCGCGGTCGCCGCGGAGACCGCGAGCGGTGCGGCGGTCAGCGCGGCGACGGGCGCGAGGGCGAGGAGGGCGAGGCGGAAGGTCCGGCGGTGGCGTCGTTCGGTCATGGAGCTTCGATGGGCCGATCGTTCTGGCGATGCAATCACCAGTGTGCGGCAGGTCGGGGGGCGGATTCGAGGCTTTCTACGTTTCGGGCCGCGAGCCGCGAGCGGTGGACGCCTTTTTCGGAGCGTCGTCCGGGCGGCCCGGCGGCGGGGGAGTCCGCTGCGCTACACTCGCGGACCTCATGGGTGACAGCGAAGGAACGCACGAGACGCCCGGGCGGCTCAGCCACGTCCGCGAGACCGACCAGGGCCCCGAGTCGCGTATGGTCGACGTATCGGAGAAGCCGCGCACGCGGCGCGAGGCGCTGGCCGCCGCGCGCCTGCGCTTCCCGGCGGGCGTCCTCGACGAGGTGCTGGCCGGGGCCGGGCCGAAGGGCCCCGTCACCGAGGTGGCGCGCGTCGCCGGCGTGCTGGCGGCGAAGCGCACCGGCGAGTGGATCCCGATGTGCCACCCCCTGGCGCTCGACCTGGTCGAGGTGGCCTTCCAGCGCGTCGAGGGCGAACCCGACTGCCTGGAGGTGCGCTGCCGCGCCGCCTGCACCGGGCCGACCGGGGTCGAGATGGAGGCCATGGTGGGGGCCTCGGCCGCGGCGCTGACCGTCTACGACATGACCAAGGCCCTGTCGAAGGGCATCACGATCGAGGCCGTGCGCCTGCTGGAGAAGCGCGGGGGCAAGTCCGGCACCTGGCGGGCCCCGGAGGCCGACTGACCGGCAACCGGCCGATTCCGGGCCGGATCGGGGCCGAAAAGGGGCCCGAAGCGCCCATTTCGAGGGAGAAAGGGCCCCGGGCCGTCGCTAGACTCCCCGACCGACGCGGAGCGCGGCTCCGCGGCCTCGCGACCCCCTCACCCCCTCCCGTACCGGCATGGTGGACCTGAAACTGATCCGGCAGCTCGTCCGCATCATGAACAACGGCGGCGTCTCGGAGATCGAGATCGACGACGAGAAGGAAGGCCTGTCGCTGCGCCTGCGGCGCGACGCGGAGCCCTCCGCGGCCGGCGCCGCGCCGATCGTGCAGATGGTCTCGCCGGGCGCCGGCGCGCCCGTCGCCGCGGCCCCGGCGGCCGCCGGCGCTCCCGCGACCGCCGCCGACGCGCCCAGCGGCCCGCCCCCGGGCACGGTGCAGATCACCAGCCCGATGGTCGGCACCTTCTACCGCTCGCCCTCGCCGGACGCGGACTCCTTCGTGGACGTCGGCTCGCGCGTGGACGACGAGACGGTCGTCTGCATCGTCGAGGCGATGAAGGTCATGAACGAGATCAAGGCGGAGGTCTCCGGCGAGGTCGTCGAGATCCTCGTCGAGAACGGCGAGCCGGTCGAGTTCGGTCAGCCGCTGCTGCTGGTCAAGAAGGGCTAGATGTTCGGTCGAGTCCTCATCGCGAACCGCGGGGAGATCGCCCAGCGGATCATCCGCGCCTGCCGCGAGCTGGGCGTCGAGTCGGTCGCCGTGTACTCGGAGGCCGACGCCGACGCGATCTATCTGCGCCAGGCGGACGAGACGATCTGCATCGGTCCCGCGCCCGGCGCGCAGAGCTACCTGAACATCCCGGCGATCATCTCGGCGGCCGAGGTCGCCGACGTCGAGGCGATCCACCCGGGCTACGGGTTCCTGGCCGAGAACGCGCACTTCGCCGAGGTGTGCGAGTCGTGCAAGATCAAGTTCATCGGCCCGCACCCGGAGGTGATCTCCGGCGTCGGGCACAAGGCGAACGCGCGCGAGATGGCGCTGCGCGCCGGCGTCCCGGTGGTGCCGGGATCCGACGGGGCGGTGCCGGACGAGCGCACGGCGCTGAAGGTGGCCGGCGAGATCGGCTACCCGGTGATGATCAAGGCCGCCGCGGGCGGCGGCGGGCGCGGCATGCGCATCGCGCGCAACGAACCGTCGCTGGTCGGCGGCTTCCACGCCGCGCGCGCGGAGGCGAAGGCCGCCTTCGACGACGACACGGTCTACATCGAGAAGTTCGTCGAGAACCCGCGCCACATCGAGGTGCAGATCATCGGCGACGAGCACGGCACGCTCGTGCACCTCGGCGAGCGCGACTGCACGGTCCAGCGCCGCCACCAGAAGCTGATCGAGGAGGCGCGATCGCCCAGCCTGGACGACGCCCAGCGCGAGCAGATCGGCGAGGCCGCGCTGCGCATGGCGCGCGAGGCCGGCTACTACAACGCCGGCACCGTCGAGTTCCTGCTCGACAAGCACGGCAACTTCTACTTCATCGAGGTCAACGCCCGGATCCAGGTCGAGCACACGGTCACCGAGATGATGACCGGCGTGGACCTGATCCAGGAGATGATCCGCGTGGCGGCCGGCCAGGAGCTGTCGTTCTCCCAGGAGGACATCGAGCCCAGCGGCCACACCATCGAGTGCCGCATCAACGCCGAGGATCCCGAGCGCAACTTCCAGCCGTCGCCCGGGTTGATCGAGACCTTCGTCCCGCCCGGGGGACCGGGCGTGCGGATCGACAGCCACTGCTACAGTGGGTATCGCATCCCGCCGAACTACGACTCGATGATCGGCAAGCTCCTGGTGCACCGCCGCACCCGCGAGGAGGCGATCGCGACCATGCTGCGCGCGCTCGACGAGTTCATCATCGAGGGCCCGAAGACCACGATCCCGATCCACAAGGCGATCCTGCGACACTCCGACTTCATCGCCGGGCAACACGACACCGGCTTCATGGAGCGCTACTTCAACCCCATGCCGACCGGCCTGGGATCGCGGCGCTGAGCGCGCCCCGCACCCTCCCGCCGGCCCACGACGCGACGTGAACCACCAGCCGCAGCGCAGCGCCGGCCCCCGCGCCGGGACGCGACTCCTCACCGGGCTGCCGCTCGTCGCGGGCCTGGTGGCGGTCGCGGTCGCGCCGTCCTGCGGCGGCATCATCCGCGTGCGCTACGACAAGTCGCAGACGTGGCCCGAGCCGATGCAGGCGATGAGCGACCCGCTGCCGGCCGGCGACGAGTCGATCTACCCGCCCGGCCCGGAGGAGGTCGTCGTGGTGCGTCACGCCGACCCCGTGCACGTGCGGCCCGCGGCGCAGAGCGGCTCGTTCCCGCTGACGTTCTACGACAAGGAACGGCGCATGAACGCGGGCGGCTGGCTGTACAGCATGGCCGGCGGCCGCGTCGAGGTCATCTGGCCGAACGGCAGCTCGATCGCGTTGAACGGCCAGACGACGGCCGTGATCGGCTCGCCCAGCCGCGGCGAGCCGGTGCTGATCTTCTGGGAGCTCGACCACGCGCGCATCGAGATGGAGGAGGGCGAGACGATCGCGCTCCTCGGCGGCGCGCTGCTGCACGCGAACGAGGGCACGATCATCGCCGAGCGCCTGCGCGGCGACGTGCAGCGCGTGCGCAACCAGACCAAGGGCGAGATGCGCGTGGACTTCCGCGACGAGTCGTTCGCACTCGACCCGGGCGAGATCATCGACCTGCCGCTCCTGTCCACCGGCAGCGAACCGCTGGCGGAGATCCCCGGCTCGCGGTCGATCCCCGGCGACGGCTTCCAGGTGGACGTGCTGGGACAGGTCAGCGTGCTCGACGACGAGCGCGGCGTCCGCGTGCTGGCCGAGGGCGAGCACCAGATCCGCGGGCTCGGCGTGCGGGTGCGCCTGCTCGAGGGCGAACAGGTCCTGTTCGAGGCCCTGGGCGCGGACGGCGAGCCCTGGTTCCCGCCGCCGGAGACGACCCCGCGCGGCGCGCGCTACAAGGGCGAGGTCACGCCGCCGCCCCCGGACGCCGACTGAGGCGCGCCGGAGCGCGGCGACCACGCAACGACACACGAACGCAGACGGCGCGTCGCTCGCGCGGAACGAGCGGCGCCACGGGGTGGGGACCCCGCACGCGAAGAGAGATCCATGACGAAACAGCGCATCCTGATCACCGGCGGCGCGGGCTTCCTGGGCAGTCACCTCTGCGAGCGCTTCCTCTCGGAAGGCTACGAGGTGATCTGCATGGACAACCTGATCACCGGCGACATCCGGAACGTCGAACACCTGTTCGAGAACCGGGACTTCCACTTCGAGCACCGCGACGTCACCGAGTACCTGCACGTCGTCGGGCGCCTGGACGCGATCCTGCACTTCGCGTCGCCGGCCAGCCCGATCGACTACCTGGAGCTGCCGATCCAGACGCTGAAGGTCGGCTCGCTGGGAACGCACAAGGTGCTGGGGCTCGCGCGGGTGAAGAACGCGCGCTTCCTGCTCGCGTCGACCTCGGAGTGCTACGGCGACCCGCTGGTCCACCCGCAGTCCGAGGACTACTGGGGCAACGTGAACCCGGTCGGTCCGCGCGGCGTGTACGACGAGGCGAAGCGCTTCGCCGAGGCGATGACGATGGCGTACCACCGCGCCCACGGCGTGGAGACGCGCATCGTCCGCATCTTCAACACCTACGGCCCGCGCATGCGGCTGGAGGACGGCCGCGTGCTGCCGTCGTTCATGGCGCAGGCCATCCGCGGCGAACCGCTGACCGTCTTCGGCGACGGCTCGCAGACGCGTTCGTTCTGCTTCGTCGACGACCTGGTCGAGGGCATCTACCGGCTGCTGAAGTCCGACGAGGTCCTGCCCACGAACATCGGCAACCCCAGCGAGATGACGATCCTGCAGTTCGCGCAGGCGGTCATCGAGATGACGGGCTCGAAGTCGAAGATCGACTACCGCCCGCTGCCGGTGGACGACCCGAAGGTGCGGCAGCCCGACATCACGAAGGCGCGCGAGGTCCTGGGCTGGGAGCCGCAGGTCGACCTGACCGAGGGCTTGCGCCGCACGTTGAAGGACTTCCGCGAGCGCGTCGCGCTGGCCGACGCCTGAGAGGGGACCCGCCGGCATGTGTGGAATCGTCGGAGCCGTGTTGACGCAAGGGTCGGTCCTCGAGGGGCTGATCGAGGGCCTGCGCGTGCTCGAGTACCGCGGCTACGACAGCGCCGGCGTCGCGCTGGGCCTGGAGGGCGGCGTCGCGATCCGCCGCCGGGCCGGGCGCATCGAGAAGCTGGAAGCGGCGCTCGGCGAGTCGCCGCCGGCCGACTCGCAGATCGGCATCGGCCACACGCGCTGGGCGACGCACGGGCCGCCGACCGACGCGAACGCGCACCCGCACACCGACGGCGGCGAGCGGCTGGCGCTGGTGCACAACGGCATCATCGAGAACCACGGCGAGCTGCGCGCCGAGCTGGAGGCGGAGGGCGTCGCGTTCAAGAGCGACACCGACACCGAGGCGCTCGCGCACCTCTTGGGCCGCGAGCTGGACAACGGCGCCCCGACGTTGGCCGAAGCGATGCGCCGCGCGCTGTCGCGCGTGCACGGCTACTACGCGGTCGCGGCGATGCGCTTCGGCGAGCAGCGCGAGCTGGTCTGCGCGCGCCAGGGCCCGCCGATCTGCGTCGGCGTGACGCCCGAGGGCGCGTTCCTGGGCTCCGACGTGCTGGCCCTGATCCCCCACACGCGCGAGATCGTCTTCCTGGACGACGGCGACGTCTGCGAGCTGGCGCCCGGGCACCTGCGCGTCACGCGCCTCGACGGCACCGAGGTCGAGCGCGCGTCGCAGCACGTCAGCTGGGAAGAGGCGGACGCCGGCAAGGGCGTGTACCCGCACTACATGCTGAAGGAGATCCACGAGCAGCCCGACGTGCTGGCGCGGACGGCCTTCAGCCGCATCGACGAGGAGCGCGGCGACGTGCTGCTCGGGCACGAGGAGTTGGGCGACGGCGGGTGGTCCGACGCGCTGCTGCGCGACGTGTCGCGCGTGCAGGTCGCGGCCTGCGGCACGGCGCTGCACGCGGGCTACATCGCGCGCTACCTGATCGAAGGCCTGGCGCGCGTTCCGGTCGACGCCGACTACGCCAGCGAGTTCCGCTACCGCGACCCGGTGCTGATGCCGGACACGCTGGCGCTGGCGATCTCGCAGTCCGGCGAGACGGCGGACACGCTGGCCGCGCAGCGGCTGGCGCGCGAGAAGGGCTGCACGCCCGCCGCGATCTGCAACGTCGCCGGCAGCACGCTCGTGCGCGAGTCGGACGCGGTCGTGCTGACGAACGCGGGCCCCGAGATCGGCGTCGCGTCGACCAAGGCGTTCGTCGCGCAGGTGATCGCGGCCTACCTGCTCGCCGTCCGCATGGGGCGCGCGCGGGGCGTGATCGACCAGGCGCGCGGCCTGGAGCTCGTGCGCGACCTGCGCCTCCTGCGGCCCAGCCTCGAGCGGCTCCTGTCGGAGGAACACGTCTCCGAGATCCAGGCCGTCGCGGCGCGGCACGTCGAGGCCAAGGGCTTCCTGTTCCTGGGGCGCGGGATCAACTACCCGGTCGCGCTCGAGGGCGCGCTGAAGCTCAAGGAGATCTCCTACATGCACGCCGAGGGTTACCCGGCCGGGGAGATGAAGCACGGCCCGATCGCCCTGATCGAGCCGGGGATGAGCACGGTCGTGGTCAACTCTCGCGGCGGCGTGGCCGACAAGGTCCGTTCCAACGTCGAACAGGTGCGCGCCCGCGGCGGCCAGGTGATCTGCGTCGGTTCCGACCCGGAGAGCCTGGATCTGGCCGACGAGGCGATCGTCGTGCCCGAGAGCAGCGAGTGGCTGTCGCCCGTGCTGAACGTGATCCCGCTGCAGCTCCTGTCGTACGAGATCGCGCGCCTGCGCGGGTGCGACATCGACAAGCCGCGCAACCTGGCGAAGAGCGTCACCGTCGAGTAGTCGACCCAGTTCCCCCCGAGTCATGTCCCGCATCCTCGTCACCGGCGGCGCCGGCTTCATCGGTTCGCACCTGTGCCAGGCGCTCCTCGCGCGCGGCGACGAGGTGACGATCCTCGACAACCTGAACGACTACTACGACCCGTCGATCAAGCGCGGCAACCTGGAGGAGGTCGGCCCCGGCGCCGAGTTCGTCGAGGGCGACATCCGCGACGCGGCGCTGGTGGGGGACCTGTTCGCGCGCGGCAAGTTCGACGGCGTCGTGCACCTGGCGGCGATGGCGGGCGTGCGCCCCAGCCTGCTGGACCCGATGCACTACGCGGACGTGAACGTGCAGGGCACGCTCGTCCTGCTGCAGGAGGTCGTGAAGCAGGGCGGGATGCCCTTCGTCTTCGCGTCGTCATCCAGCGTCTACGGCGCGAACGAGGACGTCCCGTTCCGCGAGGTCGACGACATCCACAAGCCGGTGTCGCCCTACGCCGCGACGAAGCGCGCCGGCGAGCTGCTGTGCTACACCTACCACCACCTGCACGGCTTCCCGATCAGCTGCCTGCGCTTCTTCACGGTCTACGGCCCGCGACAGCGCCCGGAGATGGCGATCCACAAGTTCGTGCGCGCGACCTTCGAGGGCGCGCCGATCCCGTTCTACGGCGACGGCACGACGCGCCGCGACTACACCTACATCGACGACATCGTCGACGGCGTGGTGCGCTCGCTGGACCGCTGCGCCGGCTACGAGATCTACAACCTCGGCGAGTCCCGCACGACCTCGCTGTCCGAGCTGGTCGAGCTCGTCGGCCGCGCCTGCGGGCGGGATCCGATCCTGGACCGCCAGGGGATGCAGCCGGGCGACGTGACGATCACCTACGCCGACGTCTCGAAGGCGGTCGAGAAACTCGGCTACTCTCCGTCCACGACGGTCGAAGAGGGGCTGGAGCGCTTCGTCGCCTGGTACCGCGAGCGGAACGGCCTCTGAGCGCCGCCCGGGCCGGGAGAAGCCCCGGGGCCCGCGGCATCAAGCTGCCGTGAGGCCCGCCGGCGACCCTCCGCGCCGATTGCGGCATTCCGGGCCCGCCCCTACCATGTCGCACCCCGAACCCGATCACCACCTCCCTCACTCCCCCCCGAAGCACCCATGAAGGGCGTCATCCTCGCCGGCGGTCTCGGAACGCGGCTCTTCCCGCTGACCAAGATCACGAACAAGCACCTGCTGCCGATCTACGACCGGCCGATGATCTACTACCCGATCGAGTGCCTGGTGAACGCCGGTGTCGACGACATCATGGTCGTCACCGGCGGGCGCAAGTCCGGGGACTTCCTGAGCCTCCTCGGCAACGGCTCCGAGTTCGGGCTGAAGCACCTGAACTACACCTACCAGGAGGGCGAGGGCGGCATCGCCGAGGCGCTCGGCCTGGCGGAGCACTGGGCGGGCGACGACGACATCTGCGTGGTCCTCGGTGACAACATCATCGAGAAGAACATCAAGGCCGCCGTCGAGGACTTCCGCGCCCAGGGCAAGGGCGCGAAGATCATGCTGAAGAAGGTGCACGACCCCGAGCGCTTCGGGGTCGCGTCGCTGGACGGCGACAAGGTCTCGAAGATCGTCGAGAAGCCGAAGCAGCCCGAGTCGGACCTCGCGGTGATCGGCATCTACATGTACGACAACCGCGTCTTCGACATCATCAAGACGCTGGAGCCGTCGAACCGCGGCGAGCTCGAGATCACGGACGTCAACAACTGGTACATCCAGGACGGCACGATGACGTACGAGGTCCTCGAGGGCTGGTGGACGGACGCCGGCACCTTCCCGTCGCTGCACAAGGCGGCGAACCTGGTCGCCGACGGCGGGGCGAACAACCTCGACTGATCGGCGCCGCCGATCCGCGACGACGTTTTGAGCGACCGAGAACGACAGCGCGTGCTCGTGACCGGCGCGGCCGGGATGCTGGGCAGCCAGGTGCTGCTCTGCGTGCCCGACGGCACCGAGGTGTGTGGCACCGACTTGCAGGAGGCCCCGGGCGTCGACGCGCCGGGCGTCGACCTGGCCGACCCCGAGCAGGTCGCGCGGCTGTTCCGCGACCACGGCCCCTTCCGCGGCGTGATCCACACGGCGGCCTACACGGCCGTGGACCGCGCCGAGGAGGAGGAGGAGCTCGCGCTGCGCGTGAACGGCGAGGCGTGCGGCGTGCTGGCGGCGGAGTGCGCGAAGACGGACGTCCCGCTGGTGCTCGTCTCGACCGACTTCGTCTTCGACGGCGCCGGCACGCGGCCGTACCGCCCCGACGACGCGGTGGGGCCCGTCTCCGCCTACGGGCGCACGAAGCTGGCCGGCGAGCGCGCGGCGACCGCGGCGCACCCGGGCGGGACGCGCATCGTGCGCACGCAGTGGCTGTACGGGCCGCGCGGCAAGCACTTCCCGGGCACGATGCTGGCCCTGGCGAAGGACCGCGACGAGCTGCGCGTCGTCGCCGACCAGAAGGGCTCGCCGACCTCGACGCTGGAGCTGGCGCCCGCGCTGTGGGCCGTGCTGGAGCGCGGCGAAGCGGGCGTCTACCACGCGGCTTGCGAGGGCGAGGCGACCTGGCACGACTTCGCGACGGCGACGCTGGAGTTCGCCGGCGTCGAGGACGTCACCGTGCACCCGTGCACGACGGCCGAGTACCCGACCCCCGCGAAGCGCCCCGCCTACAGCGTCCTCGACTGTTCGCGCCTGACCGAGCTGCGCGGCAAGCCGCTGGCTCCGTGGCGCGAAGCCCTCTCCACCTATCTCGGAACCTCCACCGACTCATGAGCAAAGCGGTCCTCCTGACCGGCGGCGCCGGCTTCATCGGCAGCAATTTCGTCCACATGCTGACGGAGCTGCGGCCCGACTGGCGCATCGTCAACCTCGACGCCCTGACCTACGCGGGCAACGCGGCGAACCTGGCCGAGGTCGAGGGGCGCGACGAGTACCACTTCGTCCACGGCGACATCCGCGAGCCCGCGGACGTCAAGAAGGCGCTCGACGTCGCCGGCGAGGGCGGGCGCGAGGTCTCCGTCGTCCACATGGCCGCGGAGAGCCACGTCGACCGGTCGATCGAGGGCGGCATGCCCTTCGTCACGACGAACGTGGTCGGCACCCAGGTCATGCTGGACCAGTGCCGCGACGCCGGCGTGGCGCGCTTCGTGCACGTCTCGACCGACGAGGTCTACGGCTCGCTGGGGGACGAGGGCTTCTTCACCGAGTCGACGCCCCTGGCCCCGAACTCGCCGTACTCCGCCTCCAAGGCGGGCAGCGACCTCCTGGTCCGCGCCGCGCACCACACGCACGGCTTCGAGACGCTGATCACGCGCTGCTCGAACAACTACGGGCCGTACCAGTTCCCCGAGAAGCTGCTGCCGCTGATCATCGCGAACGCCCAGGAGGACAAGCCGCTGCCGATCTACGGCGACGGGATGTACGTCCGCGACTGGCTGTTCGTCCGGGACCACTGCGAGGCGATCCTGGCGGTGCTCGAGAAGGGCGCCGCCGGCGAGGTCTACAACATCGGCGGCAACAACGAGCTGCCGAACCTGCACCTGGTGAAGCAGGTGCTGGAGGCCCTCGGCAAGCCGGAGTCCCTGATCACCTTCGTGAAGGACCGACCGGGCCACGACCGCCGCTACGCCATCGACGCATCGAAGATCCGGGACGAGCTGGGCTGGGAGCCGCGCTACCGATTCTCGGAGGCGCTCCCCCTGACGATCTCCTGGTATCAGGCGCAAAGCGAGTGGTTGCAAGGGGTTAGATCCGGAGCCTACCGCGACTACTACCAGCGCCAGTACGAGACCCGCTAGACCCCCACGGGTTTCGAGGCCAACTGCCGATGATATGCGGGACGGCCCCGGCACCCCGCCGGAGGCCCCCCGTCCCCGTACCGGATGAAGTCCCTCCCCCAAGCGGCGCGCCTCCTGCTCGCGCTCCTCGTCGTGCTGTCCGTCGGCTGCAAGGCCTCGCCGGACAAGCGCCTGCTGCAGTACCTGAACACCGACGGCTTCGGCAACCGGTACTCGGGCAACGCGGAGGAGGAGAACTACGTCACCATCGGCGACACGATCCAGGTCTCCGACGCCTTCCACGACGCCGAGCTGCGCGCCACGGCCAAGGTGGAGATCGACGGCACGGTGCTGCTGCCGGAGATCGGCGCGGTGCACGTCGCGGGCATGACCCGCAGCCAGATCCAGGCGTTCCTGACGGAGAAGTACTCGCCGTACTACGTCGACCTGGACATCACCGTGCAGATCCGCGCGGCGGACAAGTACTACTACATCTACGGCGAGGTCGACTTCACGGGGCGCCAGCGCTTCGAGGGGGACCTGACGCTGTTCGACGCCGTCATGGGCGCCCGCCCGGACAAGGACACGGCCAACCTGGGCCGCGTCCGCGTCATCAAGGCCGACCCGCGCGACCCCGTGATCCTGGTCGCGGACATCGCCGCCGTGATCGCGGACGGCGACTCGACGTTCAACGTCAACA
>JAUHYB010000463.1 GCA_030426745.1 bacterium | reverse complement strand
CGTCGACGTCGTCGGCGATCGCGCCGGCCGTCTTCTGCATCTGCGCGCGGGACTCCGCGCTGAGCGGCAGCTCCAGGATGCGCTCCACGCCGTTCGCGCCGAGGATCGCCGGCACGCCCATGTAGAGGCCCTCGAAGCCGAACTCGCCGTTCAGCAGGCACGCGCACGGCAACAGCCGGCGCTGGTCGTTCAGGATCGACGCCGCCATCGCGACGGACGCCGCGGCCGGCGCGTACCAAGCGCTGCCGGTCTTGAGCAGCGCGACGATCTCGCCGCCGCCCTTGCGCGTGCGGTCGGCCATCGCGTCCACCTTCGCGGCCGGGACCAGGTCGAGCACGCCGACGCCGTTCACCGTGCAGTACTGCGGCATCGGCACCATCGAGTCGCCGTGCGCGCCCAGCACCATCGCGTCGACGTCCTGCACGCTGGCGCCGGTCTCCTCGGCGATGAACCAGCTGAAGCGCGCCGAGTCGAGCACGCCCGCCATCCCCACCACGCGGCGCGCCGGGAAGCCCAGCTTCGCGCGCATCAAGGTGACCATGATGTCGAGCGGGTTCGTGACGACGATCACCGTCGCGTCCGGCGACCCGGCGCGGATGTAGTCGGCGACCGCGATCATCACGCGGCCGTTCGTCTCGAGCAGGTCGGACCGGCTCATGCCCGGCGTGCGCGGCTTGCCCGCCGTCACGATGAACAGGTCCGAGCCCCAGGTGTCCGCGGGGTCGTTCGTGCCGATCACGCGGGCGCCGGTGCCCTCGACCGCCGCCATCTGGTTCAGGTCGAGCGCGATGCCCTGCGGGCGGCCCTCGAGGACGTCGATCAGGACGACCTCGCGCGCCAGTTCCTTGGAGGCGGCGAGCTGGGCGCAGGTCGAGCCGACGAAGCCGGCACCGACGACGGTGATCTTGCGCTGGGGGATGCGGTCCATGGGGCGCGAGAGGGTAGCGCCTTCCCGGCGGGCGGCCCACCGCTTTCCCGGCCTCGCGCGAGGGCCGGGAGGCGTCGCGCGGGATGCGTGGTCCGATTTCCCGCAGAATGGGAGGTCGAGTCCGCCCTCCGCGGGATCCGGTGCCGTGACGAGGGGGCGCCGCGCGGGCGCCCGAGGGAGACCGGACCCCACCCCATGCGCGAATCCGATCGGAGCGAACTGCTGCTGGCCCACGCCGCCGGCCTGCGCCGCCTGGCGCGCGCGCTGCTGCGCGACCCCGCCGAGGCGGAGGACGCGGTGCAGGAGACGTGGCGCATCGCGCTGGCGGACGCGCCCGAGCGGCTCGACCGGCCCGGCGCGTGGCTGCGGCGCGTGTTGCGCGGCGTGGTGCACAAGCGCTTGCGGTCCGACGGGCGCCGCGCCGACCGCGAGCGCCGCGTCGCGCGCCCCGCGCGGGTGCCGGACACCAGCGACCTGGCCGCGCGCTCGGAGACGCTCGCTCGCGTCGTCGACGCGGTGCGCGACCTGCAACCGACCTTGCGCGAGGTCGTGATGCTGCGCCACTTCGAGGACCTGCCGCCGCGCGAGATCGCGCGCAGGACCGGGGCGACGGTGGCGACGGTCAACGGCCGGCTGCGGCGCGCGCACGCGCGGCTGCGGGAGGCGCTCGACGGCGACGGCGGGCCGCCGTGGATCCCCGCGCTGGTCGCGTGCTTCGGGCTGCGCCCGCGCGACCCGTTCACGGTCGGCGTCGCCGCCGCGGCGGCCGCGTTGTCGTCGTCGGTGCTGTGGCGGCTGGGCGGCGCGGTCGCGGCGACCTCCGCGATCGTGTTGTGGCCCGCGCTGGACGCCGCGGTGCTGTCGCCGCCGATCGCGCCCGGCGACACGGACGGGGGCGTCGCGGTCTTCCCCGCACACCCCGCGCCGCCCCCGCCCTTCGTCGATCCGCCGCGGCGCGACTTCCGCGTGCGCGTCCTCGCCGTCGGGCCCGACGACCTGCCGCGCGCCGGCGTGCCGCTGTTCCTTGCCCCGCCGGGCGAGCGCGCGAACCTCGTCGGGCACACCGACCGGGACGGCGTCGTCGAGGCGCGCTGGACGGCGCGCGTGCCGGTGATGGAGGTCGACTGGTCGCTGGGCCTCGAGGCGCTCGGGACGCGGCCGCGGCGCGTGCGCGTCGCCGCGGGGCGCGACTACGAGTGGGCGGCGAGCCTGCTGGACGTCGAGTTCGACGCGGTGAACCGCGACGCCGCGCGGCCGCGCTTCGACCAGGGCGCGCGCGTGCTGGACGACGCGCCCGAAGCGCGCGAGGACGAGGACGGCGGGCTGCGGTTCGTCTCGCACGCGGCGCTCTCCCGCGAGCGGTTCGAACGCCGCGAGCGCGCCCGTCGTCGCCCGCGCGAGCCGAAGGTCGCGCGCCCCGCCGAGCACGAGTGGACGGTCGCCGGCCAGGTGCTGCACACCGACGGCACGCCCGCCGCGGGCGTCCCCGTCGGCTGCGGACCGCGCCTCGCCGACCTCGACCTCGTGTTCACCGACGACGACGGCTGGTACGCGCTGGGCGGCAGCGGCGCGGGCGAGCGCGTGCTGTTCGCCGGCGGCGGCGACGACCCGCGCGAGGTCGACACCGTCACCGTGCGCCCCGGCGCGCACCACGCGTGGAACCCGATCCTCGACGCGGACATCGCGCTCGAGGGCGACGTGCGCGGGTACGACGGGCGGCCGCTGTCCGGGTGGATCGTGACGGTCGAGAACTCGGGCGACACGCCGGCCTTCGCGGAT
>JAUHYB010000066.1 GCA_030426745.1 bacterium | reverse complement strand
ACGGCAGCCGGCGCCTTCGGCGCCGGCTGCCGTCGATCGCGTCGGTGAAAGAACGAGCCCGGCTCCGTACTTTCCCCCGGACGTCTCGGGCGGAGTGCGCCACGGCCGACCTACGGCGCGTCCGGCACCCGGCCGCCCTCGCCGTCCGAGCCGTCCATTCCGCGCGGGCGGTCGCGCCCCAGCAAGCTCGCCGGCATCACCGCGTCCTTGCCGAACTTGCGGCGCAGCTTGTCGACGCCGCCGGTCACGCGCTCGAGCTTCTTGGCGGTCTTCAGCCAGTCCTCGCGCGAGCCGCCCTCGTGGTGGCCGTTGAACAGCGTCTCCTGGATCGGCGTGCGCACGTCGACCAGGCTCGACACGGAGATGCCGACGAGCCGCAGCGGCCCCGGTTGCACGCGCTCGAGGAGCTCGCGCGCCACGGCGTAGATGCGCGGCCCGAGGTTCGTCGGGTAGTCGAGCGTCTTCGTCCGCGTGACCGTCTTGAAGTCGGGGTAGCGCGCCTTCAACGTGATCGTCCGCCCGCGCAGGCCCTTGTCGCGCAGGCCGAACGCGACCTCCTCGCAGAACTGCAGCAGGAACAGGCGCAGCTCCTCGCGGTCGGCGATGTCCTCCGCGAAGGTGCGCTCCATGCCGTGCGACTTCTCCTCGCGGCGCGGTGTGACCCGGCGCGTGTCGATGCCGTGCGCCAGGTCGTGGATCCAGATGCCGCTGGCGCCGAACTCACGGGCGACCTCCTCGCGCGGCTTGTCGGCCAGGTCGCGCACGGTGCGGACGCCCAGGTCCTCCAGGCGCTTCGCGGTGCGCTCCCCCACGCCGAAGATCTTGCGCACGGGCAGCGGATCGAGCACCTCGCGGATCTCGTCTGCGCGGATCACGCGGAAGCCGTCGGGCTTGTCCAGGTCGGACGCGAGCTTCGCCAGGAACTTGCTGGTCGCCACCCCGACCGACGCGACGAGCCCCGTCTCCGCCAGGATGTCCTGCTTGATACGGCGGCCGACCTCGATCGCGTCGCCGAACAGGCGCTCGCAGCCGGCGACGTCCAGGAAGGCCTCGTCGAGCGACAGCGGCTCGACCTGCGGCGTGTAGCGCCGGAAGACCTCCATGATCTGCCGCGACACCTCGGTGTAGCGGTCGAAGTCGGGCGGCAGCAGCACGAGGTGCGGGCACAGGCGCCGCGCTTGCGCGGTCGGCATCGCCGAGTGCACGCCGAACTCGCGCGCCTCGTAGCTCGCCGCCGAGATCACGCCGCGCCCCGACGCCGGACCGCCGACGCACACGGGCAGCCCCGCGAGCGACGGGTTGTCCCGGACCTCGACCGACGCGTAGAAGGCGTCCATGTCGACGTGCAGGACGTGGAGGCGCGGCTCGGACATACGACAGAGGTTCGGGGGGGTGCGCGGATCCGTCAAGGCGGGCGGCGGCGGGGCGGCGCGGCGGGCCTCCCCGGGCGGGTCGGCGCGCGGACCGCGGAAGGCCGGCGGCGGGGCGCGCCCTTGCCGCCCGGTCGCGACGCACTATCCTCTTCCGCCCGCGGCCCCGCGATCGGGGCCGATTCTCCATGCGTTTCGAGCACGTCCACGTCGAGGCCTTCGGGCACGCCCTGCCAGAGGAAGCCGTCACCTCCGACGCGCTGGAGGAGCGGCTGAGGCCGCTGTACGACCGCTTGCGCGTTTCGGTCGGGCGGCTGGAGCTGATGAGCGGCATCCGCGAGCGGCGCTTCTGGCCCGCCGGCACGCGCCCGTCCGAGGTCGCCGCGCGCGCCGGCCGCGACGCGATCGAGCGTTCCGGCCTCGACCCCGCCGAGATCGGCGTCGTGATCCACGCGTCGGTGTGTCGCGACTTCCTCGAACCGGCGACGGCGTCGGTCGTGCACGGCGCGCTCGGGCTCTCGCCGCGCTGCGCCGCCTTCGACCTGTCGAACGCCTGCCTCGGCGTCGCGAACGGGATGGTGCAGGTCGCGACGATGATCGAGCACGGCGCCATCCGCGCGGGGCTCGTGGTCGCGGGCGAGGACGGTCGACCCCTTGTCGACGAGACGATCCGCCACCTGCTCGAGGGCGACGGCGTCGGCCGCGACGAGCTGAAGCGCGCGTACGCGTCGCTGACGATCGGCTCCGGCGCGGCGGCCGTGTTGTTGACGCACGCGGACCTCGCGAACACCGCGCGGCGCCTGGTCGCGTCGGCGAGCCTGGCCGCGACCGAACACGTCGGCCTGTGCCAGGGCGACCGCGCGGAAGGCCGCGAAGGTCCGTTGATGGACACCGACTCCGAGGCGCTCTTGCAAGCGGGCAACGCGCTCGCCGCGCGCACCTTCGCGGACTTCCTCGACGAGTCCGGCTGGACGCGCGACACGATCGAAGCCGTCGTCACCCACCAGGTCGGCGCCGCGCACAAGCGCCTCTTGTTCCAGACGCTCGAGCTCGACACCGCGAAGGACCACCCCACCGTCGCCGAGCTCGGCAACGTGGGTTCCGTCTCGCTGCCGATCAGCTACGACCTGGCGGAGCGCCGCGGCGCGCTGCGATCGGGAGAGCGGACGGCGCTGCTGGGCATCGGGAGCGGCCTGCACTGCTCCATGCTGGCCGTGCACTGAGCCGCCGGCCCGGATCGCGGCCCGTGGAGTAGGATGGGGAGCGCGCCTCCCGACCCCTTCCCGGACGACCGCCATGACCCGACTGCTCGCCGCTCTCGCCGTCACCTCCGCGATCCCCGCGCTCGCGCTCCCCCTCCACGCCGCGACCATCGTCGGCGGGACGCCCGCGTCGCAACGCGCGTACATCAAGGCGTCGAACACGAGCGGAGGAGACTGGTTCGGCCACGCCGTCGACGTGTCCGGCGACACGCTGGTCGTCGGCGCGTACCAGGAGGACGGCCCGGCGGACGTCGCCGACGACACGGGCGCGGTCTACGTGTTCACCGAGGTCGGCGGCGCATGGACGCAAGAGGCCTACTTGCGGGCGTCGAACGCCGACGCCCAGGACCGCTTCGGCTCCGCGGTCGCGATCTCCGGCGACGTGCTGGTCGTCGGTGCGTTCAGCGAGGACGGGGGCAGCGCCGGCGTGAACGGCGACGAGTCCTCGAACAGCGCCGACACCTCCGGCGCGGTCTACGTGTTCCGGCGCGCGGGGACCGCGTGGACACAGGAGGCCTACTTGAAGGCGTCGAACCCGGACGACTTCGACCAGTTCGGCGTCGCGGTCGACGTCGACGGCGACACGATCGTCGTCGGCGCCATCGCCGAGTCCAGCGACGCGCCCGGCGTGAACGGCGACCAGAACAACGACGACGCGCCGGCCGCGGGCGCGGCCTACGTGTTCACCTTCGACGGCACGGCGTGGTCGCAGGAGGCCTACTTGAAGGCGTCGAACCCCGGACAGACCGACTACTTCGGACTGAGCGTCGCGATCTCCGGCGACACGATCGTCGTCGGCGCGTTCTGGGAGGACGGCGGGTCGACCGGCGTCGACGGACCGCAGAACGACGCCGGCAACAACACGGGCGCCGCGTACGTCTTCGAGCGCCAGGGGACGACGTGGGCGCAGGACGCCTACTTGAAGGCGTCCAACACGGGCAACGGCGACGAGTTCGGCACCGACGTCGCGATCGACGGCGACACGATCGTCGTCGGCGCCTTGCGCGAGGCGAGCGACGCGACGGGCGTCGACGGTGACGGCGCCGACAACTCCGACGGCGGCGCCGGCGCCGCCTACGTGTTCGAACGCGGCGTCGGCGGGTGGAGCCAGGCCGCGTACCTCAAGGGCTGGAACACGCCCCGCGCGCTCGACTGGTTCGGTCAAACGGTCGCCGTGTCCGGTGATCGCGTCGTCGTCGCGGCGACGCGCGAGGACGGCGGCGGCGCGGGCGTCGACGTCGACGCCGTGGACAGCAGCGTGAACGGCGCCGGCGCGCTCTACGTCTTCGAACGCGCGGGCACCGCGTGGAGCACCGGCGCGTACCTGAAGTCGTCGCACCCGGACGTGTTCGACCAGCTCGGCCTGGGCCTCGCGATGGACGGCGCGCTCGTCGTCGCCGGCGCGCCGGGCGAGGACGGATCCGGCACGGGCGTGAACGTCGGCGACCAGAACGACAGCTCCAGCTCGTCGAGCGGCGCCGCGTACGTGTTCGCGCTGGACAGCGCGCCCGCCGCGCGCTTCTGCTTCGGCGACGACGCCCTCACCTGCCCCTGCGCGAACCCCGGGCCGCGCGGCGGCGGGTGCGCGAGCTCGCGCGGCGTGGGCGCGTGGCTCAGCGCCTCCGGATCGAACGTGGTCGCCAACGACGACCTCTCGGTCTCCGTCTCGATCGCGCGGTCCCACCAGCCGGGAGTGCTCGTCCAGGGTTCGACGAGCACGTCGGTGCCCTTCAAGGACGGCGTGCTGTGCATGGGCAACCCGACCGACCGGCTCGAGGTCCTGCAGCTCGACGCCGACGGCGTCGCGGTGTCGACGACCTCGATCGCCGCCGCCGGCAACGTCGCGCCCGGCGACACGCGGTACTACCAGGTGTGGTACCGCGACCCCGGCGGCGTCAGCCCGTGCGGGACCGGGTCGAACTTCACGAACGGCCTGGTCGTCGACTGGCAGTAGCGGCGGCGGCCGGTCGCGCGCGTCGCCGGCCGGCGCGCGGCCAGGAAGTCGCTTTGGGTGCCCCGGAGAGTCGCCACGGAAATCGCGACTTCCTGTTGCCAGGGGCCTTCCGGCGTGGATGATCTCGGGCCTCACGGCTTTCAAGTTTTCTTGAAATCCCTGGATCGCCCGAACCACCGCCCATGTCCGGCCCCGACACCGCGCCCAGCGCTCCGCCCTTCGAGGGGCTCGAGCCCCAGCTGGCGGAACAGCTCCCGACCTTCGAGCTGTTCTTCAAGACCTTCGGCTTCAAGCGCCTCCACGGCCGCGTGTGGGGGCTCCTGGTGCTGGCGGATCGGCCGTTGTCGTCGAAGGAGATCTCGGCCGCGCTGGAGATGAGCCAGGGGTCGACGAGCACGACGTTGAACGAGCTGTCGGAGTGGGGCGCGGTGCGCTCGTCCTTCGACTCGACGCGTCGCTGCCACCTGCACGAGCCGGTCGGCAACACGATGTCGATCGTCGCCACCGTCTTCCGTCGGCGCGAGCAGGTCGTGATGGCGAAGCTGCGCCAGTCGACGAACGCGACGCTGAAGTACGTGCGCGAGCGGTACGGCGAGCGCGACCCGCGCGTCCTGACGCTGCGCTCGATCCTGTCCTCGTGCGAGATCGCCGAGGCCGTGATGCAGCTCGTGTTCACGTCGGTCGAGCGCGCGCTCGGCGACTCGCAGAGCCTGCTGTCGAAGGCCGTCTCGACGGCGCTGAAGGTCGGCATGACCGTCCCCACGAAGTTCATGGGCAGCGGCGCGGACCGCGCGGAGCTGGAGCGCAAGCTCGCCGCGCTCGACGCGGGCGCGGAGACGTTGCTGGAGAACGGCGCGCTCGACGACGACGACCTCGACGACGAAGACGCCCCCTCCGACCTCCCCCACCAGGACAGCGAGGACGCCCGTGCCTGAGCTCCCTCGCATCGTCATCACCGGCGTCGGCCTGACCAGCCCGAACGGCGACGACATCGACGCGTACCGCGCGAACCTGCTGGCGGGCACGAGCGGCGTCGAGCCCTACTCGATCCGCCACGTCGGCGACACGATCGCCGGCGTCTGCCACTTCGACGTCAAGAAGCACCAGAACCGCAAGGAGCTGCGCCGCGGCACGCGCGCGGGCTCGATCGCGATCTACTGCGCGAACGAGGCGCTGGAGCGCGCGGGGCTGAAGGAGGCGGGCTCGAAGGACATCGCGCGCTACGACAAACGCCGCACCGGCATCTACGTCGGCATCACCGAGCACGGCAACGTCGAGACCGAGAACGAGGTCCACGAGGTCTCGCAGTACGACTTCGACCTGTCCTACTGGTCGCACCACCACAACCCGCGCACGGTCGCGAACAACCCGGCGGGCGAGGTCACGCTGAACCTGGGCATCACCGGCCCGGCCTACTGCCTGGGCGGCGCGTGCGCGGCCGGCAACCTGGGCCTGATCCAGGGCGTGCAGATGCTGCAGCTCGGCATGGTCGACCTGGCGATCGCCGGCGGCGTGTCCGAGTCGATCCACACCTTCGGCATCTTCGCCAGCTTCGCGTCGCAGGGCGCGCTGGGCAGCCATGCCGACCCGACGAAGGCGTCGCGCCCGTTCGACAAGGCGCGCAACGGTATCGTCGTCTCCGAGGGCGGCTGCCTCTACACGCTCGAGCGCCTGGACGACGCGCTGGCGCGCGGCGCGAACATCGTCGCCGAGGTGATCGGTCACCACGTCAACTCGGACGCCGCGGACTTCGTGCTGCCGCTGTCCGAACGCCAGAACGAGTGCGCCCGCGGCGCGCTCGCGTTCGCCGGCCTCGCGCCGACCGACATCGACATCGTCAACACGCACGCCACCTCGACGCCGCAGGGCGACATCCAGGAGTGCGAGGCCGTCCGCGCCGTCTTCGGCGACAGCGCGGGCACCTTCGTGAACAACACGAAGAGCTACATCGGACACACCATGGGCGCCGCCGGCGCCCTGGAGCTCGCGGGCAACCTGCCCGCCTTCGGGGACCGCGTGGTCCATCCCACGATCAACGTCGACGACCTCGACCCGGCTTGCGAGGTGCGCAACCTCGTCATCAACGAGCCGCGACAGGTCGAACGCGTCGACACGATCCTCAACCTCTCCTTCGGCATGCTGGGCATCAACTCGGCTGTCATCGTCAAGCGCTACTAGCGCCCCCCACCGCAATGACTCGCGAAGAAATCATCCTGGCCGTCAAGGACATCATCAACACGATCGCTCCCGACGAGGACACCAGCGGACTCGACGAGAACGAGCGCCTGCGCGACCAGATCGAGCTCGACTCGATGGACTTCCTCGACATCGTGATGGAGCTGCGCAAGCGCTACGGCGTGCAGGTCCCCGAGGAGGAGTACGGCGAGCTGGCGACCTTGGCCTCCTGCGCGGACTACCTCGCGCCGAAGATGGAGGGCAAGGAACTGAAGGTCGGTTCCTGAGCGACGCCGGCGGTCCGCCCGGGCCGCGCCGCGAAGCGCGATGTCGCACTACGACACGATCCTGATCGGCGCCGGCATGAGCGGACTGGCCGCGGGCATCCGCCTGGCCCAGTTCGACCAGCGCGTCGTCGTGCTGGAGCGGCACTACCTCTGGGGCGGACTCAATTCGTTCTACAAGCGCGGGGGCCGGCGGTTCGACGTCGGCCTCCACGCGCTCACGAACTACGCGCCGAAAGGCGCGAAGGGCCTGCCGCTGTCGCGGATGCTGCGCCAGCTGCGGATCCGCCACGAGGACCTGCGGCTGGGCGAACAGCGCTTCTCCGAGATCGCGTTCCCGGACCTGCGGCTGAAGTTCTCGAACGACTTCGCGCTGTTCGAGTCCGAGGTGCACGCCGCGTTCCCGTCGCAGATGGACGGCTTCGCGCGCCTCGTCGCCGACGTGCGCGCGGCGGACGCGTTCACGCCCGACGACACCTCGCGCGGCGCGCGGGCGGAGCTGGCGCGCTACTTCGACGACCCGCTGCTGATCGAGGCGCTGATGCTGCCGATGTGCTACTACGGCAGCGCGCGCGCGGACGACATCGACTGGTACCAGTTCGTCATCCTGTTCCGCTCGTTCTTCTTCGAGGGCTTCGCGCGGCCCGAGGGCGGCATCCAGCCGATGCTCGACCTCCTGCGGCGGCGTTACCTGGACCTGGGCGGCGAGCTGCGCATGCAGTGCGGCGTGCAGGAGATCCTGCACGCGAACGGACGCGTGTCCGGCGTGCGACTGGACGATGGCGCCGAGTTGACGGCCGACCGCGTGCTGTCCAGCGCGGGCTACGTCGAGACGATGCGCCTCGCCGGCCTCGAGGACCGCGTGCGCGACGACGAGCGCGGCTCGATGTCATTCACCGAGACGATCTTCGTGATGGACACCGAACCCGCGCGTCACGGCCACGAAGCGGCGGTGATCTTCTTCAACGACGCGCCGGACTTCCGTTACCGCGCGCCCGACGACCTGATCGACGCGCGCAGCGGCGTGATCTGTTCGCCGAACAACTACGCCGCCGAAGCCCCGCTGCCCGAAGGCATCCTGCGCTACACGAACCTGGCGAACCACGACCGCTGGAACGCGCTCGCGGGCGACGACTACGACCGCGCCAAGCGCGAGCAAGCCGACGCCGCGCTCGCCGTCGCGACGCGCTACGGCATGGATCCGCGGCCCCACGAGGTCTTCCGCGACTCCTTCTCCCCCACGACGGTGCGCCGCTTCACGGGCCACGACCGCGGCGCGGTCTACGGCAGCCCGAAGAAGCGCCTGGACGGCGCGACCGACGTCGACGGCCTGCACCTGATGGGCACCGACCAGGGCATGCTCGGCGTGATCGGCGCAATCCTCTCGGGCATCTCCATGGCGAACCGGCACGCGCTGGTCGCCCGCTGAACCGACATGCGCGACAAGAAGTACTACAAGGGCAGCACCGACGGGAAGAAGCCGCTGACCGGCGACCCGTTGAAGGGTGTAGCCGACCGCTACGACCTGATCGTGATCGGCAGCGGGCTCGCGGGGCTCACCGCCGCGAACATCATGGGCCGCGCCGGCAAGCGCGTGCTGCTGCTGGAGCAGCACTACAACTACGGCGGCATGGCCACGTGGTTCAAGCGCCCCGGCGGCCACGTGTTCGACATCAGCCTGCACGGCTTCCCCATCGGGATGAAGAAGACGTGCCGCAAGTACTGGTCGCTGGAGATCGCCGACTCGATCGTGCAGCTGGACGGCGTGCGCTTCTCGAACCCGCAGTTCGAGTTCGACACGACCTTCGACAAGGTCGACTTCACCGAGAAGCTGGTGAACGTCTTCGGCGTGCCGCGCGCGACCGTGGACGACTTCTTCGCGCACCTGCGCGCGATGAACTTCTACGACGAGGACCGCGAGACCACCGGCGAGCTCTTCGAGCGCTACTTCCCCGGCCGCAACGACGTCCACCGCTTGCTGATGGAGCCGATCTCGTACGCGAACGGCTCCGACCTCTCCGACGAGGCGATCACCTACGGCATCGTCTTCTCGAACTTCATGTCGAAGGGCGTCTACACCTTCGCCGGCGGCACCGACCTCCTGGTCCGCAAGATGAAGGACGAGCTGCGCAAGAACGGCGTGGACCTCCGGTCGCGCGTCCAGGTCGACCGCGTCCTGGTCGACGGCGGCCGCGCGGTCGGCGTCCAGGCGCTGGGCCGCACGATCGAGGCCGACGCGATCCTGTCGAACGCCTCGATCCACGCCACCGCGCTGAAGCTGGTCGGCGAGGAACACCTCGACCCCGAGTGGGTCGCCGGCCTGCGCGACGTGCGCGTGAACAACTCCAGCACCCAGGTCTACCTGGGCGTGCGCGACGGCGAGACGCTGCCGTGGGTCACCGACCTCTTGTTCACGTCGACGCGCGAGACCTTCGACTCCGCCTCGCTGTGCGACCTGCACGGTCAGAGCCGCACCTTCTCGTTCTACTACCCGAAGACGCGGCCCGGCACGGACCGCTACACGGTCGTGAGTTCGATGAACGCGCACCACGAGGACTGGCGCGACATGACGGACGCGCAGTACGAGGAGGCGAAGGCGCGCCTGGCCGAGGACACGCTCGACAGCCTCGAACGCTACGTCCCCGGCACGCGCAAGAAGATCGACCACGTCGAGGTCGCCACGCCGCGCACCTTCGAGTTCTACACGCAACACCCCGCCGGAGCGTCCTTCGGCACCAAGTTCGAGGGCCTCCCCTACTCGATGAACCTGCACGAGCAAGTCCCGGGTCTGTTCCACGCCGGCAGCGTCGGCATCATCATGTCGGGCTGGCTGGGCGCGGCGAACTACGGCGCGATCCAGGCCAACAAGGTCGACGCGTGGCTGCACTCGCTGCAGGAGGTGACGGCGTGAGGTTCGACGGGGACAACGTCGTCGTCACGGGCGGCACGCGCGGCCTGGGCGCCGCGATGACGCGCGCGTTCCTGGACGAGGGCGCGTTCGTGCACGCGACGTACCGCTCGAACGACGCCGCCGCGGAGGAGTTCCGCGCGAGCCTCGGCGCCGCATCCGAACGCGTGGCCCTGCACCGCTTCGACGTCGCCGACCACGAGGCCGCGCGCGCGTTCTGGGAGTCGCTGGACGACCTGCAGGGCGGCGTGCAGGTGCTGGTGAACAACGCCGGCCTGCGCCGCGACGCGGTGCTGGCGATGATGTCGCCCGAGGACTGGAGCGCCGTGATCGACGCGAACCTCGGCGGCTCGTACACGATGAGCAAGTTCGCCGTGCAGAACATGATGCGGCAGCGCTACGGCCGCATCGTGATGGTCTCCTCGCCCGCCGGCCGCCACGGCTTCGAGGGCCAGGGCAACTACGGCGCGTCGAAGATGGGCCAGATCGGCCTGATGCGCTCGCTGTGCAAGGAAGTCGCCAAGCGCAAGATCACGGTCAACTGCGTGTCGCCCGGCTTCATCGAGACCGAGCTCTTGGCCGACCTGCCCGACGAGCAGAAGAAGGACTACGCGAAGAGCGTCCCGGCCAAGCGCTTCGGCACGCCCGAGGAAGTCGCCGCGTGCGTGCTGTTCCTGGCGTCGCGTGACGCGTCGTACGTGACCGGTTCCGTGCTGGAGGTCGCCGGTGGACTCTGAGGCGCGCCGCGAGGTCGAGGCGCTGATCCCGCACCGCGACCCCTTCCTGTTCGTCGACCGCATCGTCGACCGCACCGAGGACGCGATCACCACCGAGTGGCGCGTCTCCGAGGACCTGGACGCCTTCCGCGGTCACTACCCCGGCCGCCCGGTGTTGCCCGGCGTGCTGTGCGCGGAGTTCTGCTTCCAGAGCGCCGCGCTGCTCTTCTCCGAGCCGGGCGCGGACGCCCCCGCCGGCGTCCCCGTGTTGACGAAGATCGAGGACGCGCGGTACAAGCGGATGGTCAAGCCCGGCGAGACGCTCGTCGCGCGCGTCACGCGCACCGAGCAGCTGGGCCCCGCGCGGTACATGCGCGCGGACGTGCGTTGCGAGGGCGAGCTGGTGCTGCGCATCCGATTCGTCGTCGCGCTGGCGGAGGTGCAAGAGGCGTGAGCTGGCTGCAACTCGACGGACGCACGGTCGTGGTGACCGGCGTCGCGAACAAGAAGAGCGTGGCGTGGCACGTCGGGCGCGGGCTCGAGGACGCCGGCGCGCGCGTCGTGTACGTCGTGCGCTCGGAAGCCCGCCGCGACTCGGTCGCCAAGCTGATGGGCGACCGCGAAGTGCACGTGTGCGACGTCGAGCGCCAGGACGAGGTCGACGCCCTGCGCGCCGCGCTGGCCGAACGCCACGACGCGATCCACGGCCTGGTCCACTCGATCGCCTTCGCGAACTACTCCGACGGCTGGAAGGCCTTCCACGAGACGCGCAAGGACGACTTCCTGCAGGCCGTCGACATCTCCTGCTACTCGCTGATCAACCTCGCGAACGCGCTGAAGGACCGGTTCACGAAGGACGCGTCCGTCGTCACGATCTCGATCAGCGACACGACGATGGCCGCCGAGAACTACGGCTACATGGCGCCGATCAAGGCCGCGCTGGACTCGGCCGTCGTGTTCCTGGCGAAGAGCTTCAGCGCCATGGGCGAGGTGCGCTTCAACGCCGTCAAGGCGGGCCTGTTGAAGACGTCGGCGTCGGCCGGCATCCCCGGCTACCTCGACTCGTACCTCTACGGCGAGGCGGCGACCCTGCGCAAGCGCGGCGTCGCGACGGCCGAGGTCGCGGACACGGCGCTGTTCCTGCTGTCGCCGCGCTCGGCCGGCATCAACGCGCAGGGCGTCGTCGTCGACGCCGGCATGGGCGTGAACTACTTCGACCGCGAACTCGTGAAGAAGGCCGTGGACGACGCATGACCGCGCTGCGCCTGCACCCGATGATTCGCCGCACGCCGGGCCAGGATCCGTCCTTGCCCTCGGCGGTGCGCGTGGCGAACCAGCGGCGCAGCGCGCGCGAGTTGTGCCACGAGTGCGCGCACGTCCTCGGCCACCCGGTGCGCCACCTGCTGCGCGACGACCGCGGCCTGCCGGCGCCCTGCGACGGCTGGTACTGGGCCGTCAGCCACACCAGGTGCTTCGTCGCGGGCATCGTCGCGCCCTTCCCGGTCGGCCTTTCGGTCGAGCGCGTCCGCCACCGCACGCAGGAACTGGTGCGCGCCTGCGGCGGCCGCGAGGAGTACGAGATCCTCGGCGGCTTCCGCTGGCAGACCTTCGCGCGCCTCCTGTCCGCGAAGGCGGCCGTGCTGCACAAGGAGGGCCGCCCGCTGGCCGACCTCGCGAACTGCCGCGTCGCCGCCGTCCCGTCCGACCACGGCATCGTCGTGCACCTCGACGGCCGCACCCACTTCGTCTTCCAGCGCTTCAGCGGCGGACACTACGCCTCGGTCTGCGCGGAGCTGCCGGGCGACGCCGACCTCGAGTGGGACTGGTCCGACCTGCCGCCCCACGACACCCCGGCCGCGTGAGAGCCGCCCGCCGGCGCGAAGAGACCGAATCGATGACCATCGCCTCCCCCACGACGAACAGCGCCGCCGACAGCGCCGCTGCGATCGACCCCCGCGTCGAACGCGCCCGCCGCGCGACCCGCGGCTTCGCGGACGAGTACGACTTCGCGCCGCGCTTCCACCAGACGCCCGGCGGCGCGCTGCACTACGTCGACGAAGGCCCGCGCGACGGCGAGGTCGTGCTGTGCGTGCACGGCAACCCGACGTGGTCGTTCTACTACCGCCGCCTGATCCGCGCATTCGCGCCGGACCGCCGCGTGATCGCGCCCGACCACCTCGGGTGCGGGTTGTCGGACAAGCCGCAGGACTGGTCGTACCGCCTGGCGGACCACGTCGCGAACCTCGAGTCGCTCGCGCTGGACCTGGACCTGCGCCGCGTGCACCTGATCGTGCACGACTGGGGCGGCGCCATCGGTTGCGGCGTCGCGGGGCGCCACCCGGACCGCTTCCTGTCGATCAACGCGTCGAACACCGCCGCCTTCCCCAGCACGCGCATCCCCGCCCGCATCGACGTGTGCCGCTGGCCGCTGTTCGGGCCGCTGGCGATCCGCGGCTTCAACGCCTTCGCGCGCGCCGCGACGGTGATGGCGGTCGAGCACAAGGAACGCATGACGCCCGCCGTGCGCGCCGGATACCTGGCGCCCTACGGCAACTGGCGCGACCGCATCGCCACGCTGCGCTTCGTGCAGGACATCCCGATGTCGCCGCGGCACGAGAGCTGGCCCGCGCTGCAAGAGGTCGAGGCCGGCCTCGCGCGCCTCGCGCACCTGCCGGTGAACCTGTTCTGGGGCGAGCGCGACTGGTGCTTCACGCCCGAGTTCCGCCGCGAGTGGCAGCGGCGCTTCCCGCAGGCCGAGACGCTGACGCTGGACGACGCGGGGCACTACGCGCTCGAGGACGCGCACGAGCGCATCCTGCCCTGGCTGGCCGAACGACTGCGATGCGCCAGGCCGTAGCGACCGAAGCGGACCCGTTCGCGCAGCTCGGCGACCTGCCCGAGCGCGTGAACATCGCGCAGTACCTGCCGCGCGTCGCCGCCGCGACGCCGGACAAGCACGCCGTGCGCGTGGCTCGCGGCGACCGCGGCGCGATCCGCTTCGACGACGTCGACTACGGGACCCTGGACCGGCGCAGCGACGCGATCGCGGCCGGGCTGGTGCGCCGCGGGCTGCGGCGCGGCGACCGCGTGTGCGTGTTCGTGAAGCCCGGCGTCGACCTGATCGCGATCACCTTCGCGCTGCTGAAGGCCGCCGCCGTGCCGGTGCTGATCGACCCGGGCATGGGGCGCAAGGCGCTCCT
>JAUHYB010000462.1 GCA_030426745.1 bacterium | reverse complement strand
TGAAGAAGTAGTGGAACTCGAACGCGAGGCGCCGCGTCGTGTACGGGTTGTCGATCTGCTCGAAGGGCAGCGAGATGTTCAGGCCGATGTTCTCGCCCGCCGCCTCGGACGCGCCGCGGTTCGCGGCTTCCATGATCCCCGGACCGCCGCCGGAGCAGACCACGAAGCGACGCTCGGTCCCTTCCAGCTCCTTCGACCAGCGCGTCAGGCGCGCGGCGAGCTCGCGGGTCTCCTCGTAGTAGCGCGACATGTGCACGCGCATCTCCGCGCGCTTCACGTCGCCCCCGGCGGCGCGGACCTCCTTCAGGTCCTCCTCCGCGACCTCGCGCGAGGGGATGCGGGCCGAGCCGAAGAACACGATCGTGTCCCTGACCTTGAACTCGCGGAAGCGCGAGGCCGGCTCGAGGTACTCGGCGAGGATCCGCAGAGCCCGGGCGTCCGGGCTGTTGAGGAAGTGCTCGTTCTTGTAGGCCTTGACGGCCTGGTAGCGTGTATCGGGCATGATCGGCTTGCCTGGAGGGCGAGAGGTTCTATCCCACCGCCTCCGCGAGGCAAAGGACTCCCCTCGCACCATCGACAGGCCGCGAGGAGAGCTGATGGCGCTGGAACCCCACACACAGGTCGAGGTCCCGATCTCGGGCATGCACTGCGCCAGCTGCGCGGCGCGCGTGGCCGCGGTGCTGGAGGCCCAGCCGGGGATCGGCGACCCCTCGGTCCAGTTCGCCGCCGGGACGGCGCGCTTCGCGGCGGGGCCCGAGCTGGACGAGGAAGCGCTCGCGCGGGCGCTGCGCGAGGCCGGATACGGCCTCCCGGCGGGCGTTCACGCCGAGGGCGGCCTGGCCGAGCGGGTCGCCCGCGCCGACGCCGAGTCGGACCGCGAGCGCCGCTCCGCCGGCCTGCGCGCCCTCGTCTCCCTGCCCCTGACGGCCCTCGCGCTGGCCTCCCACGCCCTGGGCCTGCCCCACGGCGCCGAGCTGATCCCCGCCGGCCTGGTCGTCTTCGGCGCCGCCGGCCCCCTGCTGCGCCGCGGCCTCGCCGCCCTGCTGCGCCGCGCGCCGGACATGGACAGCCTGGTGGGGCTCGGCAGCGCCACCGCCTGGCTCGCCGGTCTCCTGGGGCTGTTCTTCCCCGCCTGGGTCGGGGACGCGGCCTCCCACGCCCACGCCTCGGTCTTGATCCCCTTCTTCGTGCTGGTCGGGCGCTGGCTGGAGGCGCGCGCCCGCCGCGGCACCGGCGACGCCCTGCGCGCGCTGCTGGCGCTGACGCCCCCCACCGCGCGGGTCCTGCGCCTCGGCCGGGAGACCGAGGTCCCGCTCGAGGACGTCCGCCCCGGCCAGCTCGTGCGCGTGCGGCCCGGCGAGCGCGTCCCGGTCGACGGCGAGCTGATGGAGGGCACTTCGACCGTCGATGAGAGCCATTTGACCGGCGAGAGCCTGCCCCGCGACGTGCGCCCGGGCGACCCGCTGCACGCCGGCGCGCTGAACGGCGCGGGGTCGCTGTCCCTGCGCGTCACCGGCGTCGGCGCCGACAGCGCCGTGGGCCGCATCGGCCGCAGCCTGCGCGAGGCCCAGGGTTCGACCCCGCCGATCCAGCGCTTCGCCGACCGCGTCGCGGGCGTCTTCGTGCCGGTGGTGCTCGCGATCGCGGCGCTGACCTTCCTCGGCTGGCTCGTCCTGGCGGGCGACGCCCCGGCGGCCGTCTCGCACGCGGTGACGGTGCTCGTCATCGCCTGCCCCTGCGCGCTGGGCCTCGCCACGCCGACCGCCGTCGTCGTCGCCGCCGGGCGCGGCGCCCGCGAGGGCGTGCTGGTGCGCGACGCGGCGGCGATGGAGCAGCTGACCTCGGTGGAGGTCGTCGCCTTCGACAAGACCGGCACGCTGACCGGCGGCGCGCCCGAGGTGCGCCGCGTCGTCCTCGCGGACGGCGGTCCGACCGAGGACGAGCTGCTGGCGCTGGCCGCCGCGGTCGAGCAGCACTCGGAACAGCCGCTGGGCCGCGGGATCGTCGCCGCGGCGCACGCGCGGGGGCTCTCGATCGCCCCCGCCGAGGACTTCGCCGCGGAGACCGGGTCCGGCGTGCGCGCGTCGGTCGGCGGCGCGCGGGTCTGGATCGGCAGCCCGCGCGGGGCGGAGGAGCTGCTGGCGGACCCGGGCGACGCGCCCGTGGTGGCCGACCTCGTCGCCCGCGTCGAGGAGGGCGGCGCGTCGCCCGTCGTCGTCCTCTCGGACGGCCGCCCGGTGGGCGCGCTCGGTCTGTTCGACCCGCCGCGGGAAGGCGCGCGCGCGGCGCTCGACGACCTGCGCGCGCTCGGCCTCGAGGTGGTCGTGTGGTCCGGCGACGCGCACGGCGCGGTGCGCGCGCTGGCCGAGGAGCTGGGCGTCGACCGCGCCGAGGGTCGGCTGCGCCCCGAGCAGAAGCTGGAGCGCCTGCGCGGGATCACCGCGTCCGGTCGCGGCCTGGCGATGGTCGGCGACGGCGTGAACGACGCGCCCGCGCTCGCGGCCGCCGACGTCGGCATCGCGATGGGCGGCGGCGCGGACGTGGCGCTCGAAGCGGCTGCCTGTTCCTTGCTCCGGGACGACCCCGCGATCCTGCCCAGGTTGTTCCGCCTCGCGCGGCGGGTGCGCACGACGATCCGCGTGAACCTCGCGTGGGCGTTCGGCTACAACCTGTTCCTGTTGCCGCTGGCGACCGGCGCGTTCGAGCGCT
>JAUHYB010000065.1 GCA_030426745.1 bacterium | reverse complement strand
GTGATCACGAAGGGCTCGACGCGGATCTCCGAGGTCGCCGCGCGCTTCGTGCTGGACGCGATGCCCGGCAAGCAGATGGCGATCGACGCCGACCTGAACGGCGGCCTGATCGACGCGAGCGAAGCCAAGGCGCGCCGCAACCACATCGCGACGGAGGCCGAGTTCTACGGCGCGATGGACGGCGCATCGAAGTTCGTGCGCGGCGACGCCGTCGCGGGCCTGATCATCACCGCGCTGAACCTGATCGGCGGCGTCGCGATCGCGAGCATCGCCGGCATGGACCTGGGCGAGGCCGCGGAGACGTACTCCAAGCTGACGATCGGCGACGGCCTGGTCAGCCAGATCCCCGCGCTGTTCGTCTCGACGGCGGCCGCGGTGCTGATCACCAAGAACTCCAGCAAGGAGAGCCTGGGCACGAACCTGATGGGCCAGATGGGCGCGCGTCCGAAGGCGACGATGATCGCCGCGGGCATGATGTTCCTGGTCGGCCTGCTGCCCGGCATGCCGCGCCTGCCGTTCTTCGTGCTGGCGACCGTGCTGCTGATCGTCTGGAACTCGACGCGCAACGTGCCGACGCAGGAGGAGCGCGAGGAGGCCGAGGCCGTCGCGCGCGCCGAAGCGGAGGCCGCCGAGGCCGCGCCCGGCAAGGAGGACGCCGTCGAGGACCTGCTGCACGTCGACCGCGTCAGCCTCGAGATCGGTTACCGCCTGATCCCGCTCGTGAAGGACGAGCAGGGCGCGGGCATCCTGGACCACATCGCGCAGCTGCGCCGCCGCTTCGCGTTGAACGACGGCCTGGTGCTGCCGCCGGTGCGCATCAAGGACAACATCCGCCTGGCGCCGAACGCGTACCGCGTGCTGATCGGCGGCCAGGAGGTCGCGCGCGGCACCGTCGAGCCCGGCCGCTTCCTGGCGATGGACTCGGGCAGCGCCGCGGGCAAGCTCGAGGGCGAGGAGACGACCGACCCCGCCTTCGGCCTGCCGGCGTGGTGGATCCAGGACAGCCTGCGCGACGAGGCGGAGCTCCTGGGCTACACGGTCATCGACCCGACCAGCGTGCTCGTCACGCACCTGTCGGAGACGCTGCGCGGCAACGTCGCGGACATCCTGAACCGCGACGACGTCAAGGAGCTGGTCGAGAGCGCGAAGAAGGTCGCCCCGGCCGTCGTCGAGGAGCTGGTGCCCGAGAAGATGAACTACGGGCAGATCCAGCAGGTCGTGCGCAACCTGCTGCGCGAGGGCGTCCCCGTGCGGAACATGCCGGCGATCCTCGAGGTGCTCGCGGACAACGTGCACCGCACCAAGGACGTCGAGACCCTGACCGAACTCGTGCGCCAGCGGCTTGGCCGCGCGCTGTGCGAGATGTACGCCGACCGCGAAGGTCGCGTGCACGCCGTGACGCTCGACCCGGAGATCGAAGGTCGCCTCGCGGCCGCGGTCGGCACCGGCGTCGAGGTCGACCCGGGGTCCGTCAGCCCCGCTTACCTGCAACAGCTCATGGAGCGCATCGGGGACTCGGTCTCCCAGGCGACCCAGAGCGGCAAGGACGTGGTGTTGCTCGTTCGCTCGAACGTGCGCCGCTTCCTGAACGAGCTCGTACGAGCGTCGCTGCCGAAGGTGGCGGTGCTCTCCTACAACGAAGTGGTTCCGGCGCGCGCGGTGGAGACCGCGGCGGTCGTGAAGATGGAGAACTGAGATGCAGATCCACAGGATTCGAGGCAATGACATGAACGACGCGCTGCGTCGTGCCAAGCGGGCGCACGGTGACGGGGCGGTCGTGATCGGTCACGAGCGGACCTCGGACGGAGGCATCACGTTGGCGGTCACCGTCGACCGCACGCGTCGCGAGGCGCCGGCGGAAGAGGGGCCCGCGAAGCCCGCGCGCACGCCGAAGCCCGCGGAGGTCGTGCGCCACCCGAGCGCGACCGCCGTGAAGCCCGCGAAGACGTCCGGCGAGCGCACCGGCGTCGCGCGCGAGCTGGCCGACCGCATGGCGGCCGCCGGCGCGAGCGCCGCGTGGATCGACCGTTGCCTGGGCGCGATCGACGACGAGTCCGAGGAGCACCCGATCGACCAGGTCGGCCGCAAGATCGGCGAGTCGTTCGGCGTCGCGCGCATGCCGCGCACCGCGGGGCTGACGCGCGTCCTGGCGCTGGTCGGTCCGACCGGCTGCGGCAAGACGACGGGCCTGATCAAGATCGGGGCGCGCCTGGTGCGCGGCGGTCATCCGTTGCGCTTCGCGTCGCTGGACAGCCGCCGTGTCGGCGCGGTCGAGCAGCTCGAGGCCTACGCCGCGGCGCTGCGCGTCGAAGCGCGCGCGCTGACCGACGACACGCCGCTGGACGCCGAGACGCTCGGCACGCGCGGCTGCGAGGTCGTGCTGCTGGACACCACCGGCCGCCCCGAGGCCGACTGCGCGCGCCTCGTCGAGTTGCGCCGCAACCTCGAGGCGTCTGGCGGCGAGGCGGAGCTCGCGACCTTCCTCGTGCTGCCCGCCACGCTCGAGCGCGCCGCGCTGCAGAGCGCGATCAGCCGCTTCGGCGACCTGCGCCTGGCCGGCTGCGTGATCACCAAGCTGGACGAGACGCCCGAACCGGCGCACGTCCTGGAGTACGTCGCCGACCTCGGCCTGCCGATCGCGTTCCTGTCCGACGGGCGCGACCTGGGCCGCTCGCTGCACCGCGCGACGCCCGAGGCCTTCGCCGACCTGTTCCTGCGCGGGAAGCTGTCGTGATCACCGCGATGGTCCGCGAGACGTTCGGCTCCGAGCGCGGCGAGATCGCGCCGCTGCTGCTGTTCACCGGCGGCAAGGGCGGGGTCGGCAAGTCGACCCTGGTCGCGAACCTGGGCGTGCACCTCGCGCGCGAAGGCATGCGCGTGCTGGTCGTCGACCTCGACCTGGCGCTCGCGAACCTCGACGTGATGCTCGCGGTGCACCCGGCGCACACGATCGGCGAGGCGCTCGTCGGCGACTGCGACCTGGCCGACTGCCTCGTGCCCGGCCCGAGCGGCGTCGAGTTGTTGCCCGCCGGTTCGGGCGAGCACGCGCTGGGCCGGCTCGACGCGCGACAACGCGCGCGCCTGGTCGAGGAGCTGACCGAGCTCTCGCGCGACTACGACGTCGTGCTGGCGGACAGCGCGGCGGGCATCGGCCCGGACGTGCTCGCGTTCGCCGCGGCCGCCGACCACGTCTTCGTCGTGACGACGCCGCAGCCGTCCGCGCTGACCGACGCCTACGGCCTGATCAAGGCGATCGACGGCTGGGCGCGCGACGCGGGCCGCGAGGTGCCGACGCCGGAGCTGGTGCTGAACCAGGTCAGCGGGCTTGAGGAGGCCGAGCGCCTCGCGCACCGCCTGTCCGGCGCCTGCCAGCGCTTCCTGTGCCGCAGCCCGCGGCTGGCCGGCTGGTTGCCGACCTCGCTCGGGGTGGAGCAAGCCGAGCACGCCCGCCGCCCCTTCGCGGAGGGCGCTCCCAAGTCCTTGGCAATGAATTGCTTGCGTCGATTGGGCGCGCGCGTCCGGCGCCTCGTTCCGGCGCAACCCGCCGCGATTCGACCCTAAAGCCTTCGGACGGACCTCGACGATAGCCTCTCCGTGGAACTCCCTCTCGACCGCTGCTGGACGGCCTTCGGCCGGCTCGTCGCCATCCTCGCGGGCGCGCTCGTCGTGCTCCTGGGGCTGCTCGCCGACGTGCCCGTCGACGCGGCGTGCCTGCGCGCCTTCGTCGCGTTCCTGGCGATCCGTGCGCTGACGCGCGTCGGCGCCGCGGCGATCGCCTGGACGTCCACGCGCACGGTCCCGCGCGCGGCGGCGCAGCCCGCCGGTGAGGAGGTGATCGGTGGCTGAGTGGACCGACCTCGGCTCGATCGCCGCGGACGCGAGTGATCGCGACCGCCTGATCCTGGAGCACATCCCGCTGCTGAAGCACATCGCCGGGCGCATGAGCTTCGACATGCCGGGCGGCGTCGACCGCGACGACATCTACGGCTACGGCATGCTGGGCCTGATCGCGGCGGCGGACTCCTGGGACGCGACGCGCGGCCTGAAGTTCTCGACCTACGCGTACACCAAGATCCGCGGCGCGATCCTGGACGAGCTGCGGCGCAGCGACTTCCTGCCGCGCGGCCGGCGCGAGAAGGTGCGCGACCTCGACAAGGTCATCACGAAGCTCGAGCAGGAGCGCGGCGAGATGCCCGCGCCCGAGGACATCGCCGCGGCGATGGGCGTCACGCTCGAGGAGGTCGACGAGATCCTGCTCAGCGCGCGCAACGCCAGCGAGACGTCGATCGACGACGGACCGTCCGTCGAGCTCGCCGCGATGCTGACCGACCCGAACTCGGAGGACCCGGTCGGCAGCGCCGAGTTCGAGGAGCTCAAGGCGATGCTGATCCAGGCGATCTCGGAGCTGCCCGAACAGGAGCGCACGGTCGTCACGCTGTACTACGCCGAGGAGCTCTTGCTGAAGGAGATCAGCACGATCCTGGGCGTCACCGAATCGCGCGTCAGTCAGATCCACAGCCGTGCGATCTACCGCTTGAACCGCAACCTGGGCGCGCGCATCGAGACTCGCTAGGGGGGGCCATGGACGGAGAAGTCGGACGCGTACGCACCGAACGGATCTACACGCTGCCGAGCGGCGGGAGGGGAGGGCGCGGATCGCGCGACCGACGCTTCCAGGTCGGCGAGCGCGAGTCGCAGCCCCAGGACGCGCCGGAAGACGCGCACCAAGAACACGGCAGCGTCGGTCACCCCGACGACGACGAGGCCGGCCGCAACCTCGACATCACCGGCTGAACCCATGACCGCACACCCCACGATCATCAAGCGCCGCCGCGTGCAACTCGAAGCAGTGCACCGCGTCCCCACGCGCGCGCACGCCGCCGCGAAGGCGCAGGCCGAGGCCGCGCACGAGAAGTCCGTCCGCGCGCTGACGTCGGACGGCCGCGTGCAGGCCATCGAAGTCACGTGCTCCTGCGGCGAGATCACGCTCGTCGAACTCGACTACGACCGCGCCCCGGAGGCGCCGAACGCATGAAGTCCCCGAAGCTCCCCCTCGCCGTCACCTCGCTCTGCCTCGCCGCGCTGACCGCGTGCACGTCCGCGCCGCCCGTGCAGACGACGACCGCGCCCGACGCGCAGCAGACGCCGTGGGCCCACCCGAACGCGCAGGTCGTCGCGCCGAACCAGGTGATGTACGCGCGCAACGGATCCGTCGTCGGCGCGCCGTCGCCGGGGTCGGTGACCGTCGACACCGCGCAGGCGAAGCGCGACGTCGGCCAGGACGGGGGCTCGCGCATGTACCTGCTCGAGCGCTTCCAGGAGACCGTCGAGGAGAACGAGTCGCTGCAGTTCGAGGTCCAGGGCCTCGCTGCCGCGCTCGACCAGGCCGAAGCGCGCGCCGCGCAGCTCGAGGCCGACCTGAACGCGTTGCAAGCGAAGTACATGGAGCTGAACGACCGGAAGAAGCAGCTGGAGGACGACAACCTCGAGCTGGCGGAGCACCTGACGACGGCGCAGATCCGCCGCCTGCAGGCCGAGAAGCTGCTGATCGAGGCGAAGATCGACTGGCAGCGCGTGCAGCGCATGACCGAGAGCGGCCTGAACACCGAGCTGCACGCCGAGGCGGCCGAGAGCATGCCGACGCCGGCGAGCTCCCCGCAGGAGGCGAACGAGTGATGCGTCGCGCACTGATCGCGGCGGCGCTGGTCCTCGCCTCCTCCACCGGTTGCGTCACCGCGCACTACGTCGACCACGACCTGGCGACCGCGCGCGTCGCGAGCGACTTCGACACCTACACGATCCGCCGCGTCGGGCTCGTGCCGCTGACCGGCCTCGACCTGGACGTCGACCAGGAGCGCGTGCTGCGCTCCGCGATCTTCACCGAATTCAGCCACGGCACGCCCTACGAGTTCGTGCCGCTCGAAGCGCACGACCTGGAGGAGGTCCCCGGCAGCGACCCCTACCGCCGCGGCCGCTACGACCCGCGCACGATCATCCAGCTCGCGCGCCGCTACCAGCTCGACGCCGTGCTCGTCACGACGATCACCGACCACCAGTTCTTCGAGCCGCAGCGCCTCTCGATGCAGTGCGACCTGGTCGCCACCGAGACCGGCGTCGCGATCTGGTCCGGCTCGATCCACCTGGACGCCGCCAAGCCCGAGGTGCGCAGCTCGCTCCGCGCCTACTGCCAGAGCGTCGACGCCGGCGAGTCGTGGGAGGTCAACCTGCTCTCGCCGCGCAGCTTCGCGCACTTCGCCGCGCACCAGATGTCGCGGATGCTCTGAGCGCGAGCCGCGGCGGCCGGCAAGTCGTGTTCCATGCTCCCCGGCGGAAGACGGAGCGACGGGGCGGCATACTGGGACCGCGAGCCGTTGCAGCTCGCGCGTACCCTTGCTCCGCGCTTCCCGATTCGCCGCGGCGACGCTCGCCGCACTCCTCGCCTCCTGCGCCGCGACGCAGGAGCGCGATCCCGCGTTGATCGCGGGGTGGGGGGTCGCGGGCGTGCTCGACCAGGAGAACGTCGACGGCATCGGCGTCGAGTACCGGCACAGCCCGGTGGTGTGGAACCTGCAGCCGATGATCGGCTTCTCCGGATCGGCGGCGGAGGACACGTCGTACACCTTCGCGGGATTGCACTACCCGATCGACCTGGGCGAGCGCTGGCGGTTGTCGCCGAGCTTGGCGGCCGGATACTTCGACCCCGGCGGCGGACTGTCGCTGGGCGGTCAGCTCGAGTTTCGTTCGGGCATCGAGGTGAACTACCTCCTGAGCAAGGAGTGGCGCGTGGCCGCCTCGTTCACGCACCTCTCGAACGGCGGGTTGTACGACTTCAACCCGGGCACGGAGACGGTGATCCTCTCCGTGCACTACTTGTTCTGATCGGCCGAGGGCGCGCCGCCGGCGCGGGACAGCGCGTCGAAGCGGCGGCCGCTGACCTTGCGGTACGTCAGCTCGAAGGCGACGGCGAACGCGACCAGGCCGGCGAAGATGCCGAGGGCGCGCGGCGAGTCCTCGTAGGTGTGCGCGAGCAGCGCGACGAGCGCGCCGGCGCAGGCGATCGTCGCGAGGGCGGCGACGACGCGCGACGCGTTCGCGTCCTTCGCCAGCTTGACGCAGGACGCGTTGACCGCCGTGAAGATCAACAGGAAGCCCGCGCTGCCCAGGATCGCGATCGCGTCCAGGTCGACGAAGTTCGCGATCAGCAGCGCGATGACGGTCGTCGCCGCGATCCCGTCGATCGGCAGCCCGCGGCTCTCACGCGCCAGCACGCGCGGCAGCTCGCCGTCCTTCGCCAGCGAGTAGCCGAGCCGCGCGTTGCCGTAGACCGTCGCGTTGATCGCCGAGAAGGTCGCGAGCAACGCGGACACCGACACCAGCACGAAGCCCGCTTGTCCGAGCGACGGCTTGGCGGCCTCGGCCAGCGCGTAGTCCTTGGCGCGGTCGATCGTCGCGGCGTCGACCGAACCGACGGTGACGACGGCGACCAGGACGTACAGCACGACGACGAAGCCCACGCACAAGTAGTAGGCGCGCGGCAGTGTCCGCGCCGGATCGCGCACGTCCTCGGCCGCGTTCGCGATCAGCTCGAAGCCCTCGTAGGCGACGAAGATCACCATGCCGCCGACCAAGAGCGACAGCGGCGATGCCCAGGTCTCGGGCGCGAGCCGCGACGGGTCGACCGCGCTCGCGCCGGCGCCGATCACCAGCGCCAGCAACGCGAGCTTCACGGCGACGACGAAGGTCTCCGACTTGCTGACGATCGTCGCGTCGACCGAGTTGATCGCCGCCGGCACCACGATCGCCGCGCTGACCAGCGCGTGCCGCAACCACGTCGGCGCGTCGTCGAAGAACGTCGACCCGTACGAGCCGAACGCCGACGCGTACAGCGCGATGGTGACCAGGTAGCTGAGCCACAGCACCAGGTTCAACACGCCCGTCACCAGGTCCACGCCGAACGCGCGGTCCAGGAACACGATCGTCCCGCCGGACGACGGATAGCGCACGGACAGCTTCACGTAGCTGTAACTCGTCAACAGCGCCACGACGCCCGCCGCCGCGAACGCGACCGGCGTGCCCCCGCCCGCCAACCCGACCGCCGTGCCGAGCACCGCGAAGATCCCGCCGCCGACCATCCCGCCGACCCCGATCGCCGCGGCGCCGATCACGCCGATGCCGCGGGCGCGGGTGGGCGGCGACGGGGGCGGGGCGGGGTCGCTCATCGTCGCGAGGCTAGGCGCGACGCGGCGGCGCCACAAGCGTCCGCGCTCGCCGCGGGTCGGCGGATCGCACCTCGAGCCCGGCTCACTCGATGACGAGCTCCGCCCGCCCGTCCACGAACTCACCCCAACCGCCCTGGTCCGCGTCCGGCGCGACCGGCTCGGTGTTCCACCACACGTCGAGCGGGCCCGCGGGCACGGTGAACTGGACGGTGTACCCGACCCCGACGTCCTCGTGCCCCGACTTGCCCCACACCTGATCGACGCCGTGCCAACGGTAGCCCAGGTAGAACGCGCCGTGATCCGGAGGCGCCGTGTGGACGTAGACGTTGCAGTTCGCGCGGATCATCGCGGTGTGCTCGAGGGTGCGCTCCGCGACGCGACGCAGCGCGTACGACTTGCTCCCGGCCGTGCCGAACAAGGCCGCGGCGTCCGGCAGCGCGCGCCAGCGTCGCAAGGCGTCCTCCGTGGAAGGGTCGCGGTGGAGGAACAGCAGCAGCTCGCCGTCGTCGCCCGTCGCCACGTCCTCGATGCGCACCACCGACCCCTCCGACAGGAGCAGCTCCAGGCCGTCCCGGCGCAGGAAGAAGGCACCGATGCGGTTCTCGCCGGTGACGACGAGGTCCGCCTCGCGCATGGTGAAGTGCAGGTCGCCGAGGTTGCGAGCCTCGTCGTCGTGCAGGTCGATCGTCAGCTCCAACGCTTCGTAGCCGTTGGGACGAAGGCGCAGGTGCGCGTACCGCGGAGCGTGCGGGTTCTCGTAGTCGGGCGGACCGGAGCGCTGCCCGAGCACCACCAGGAAGTTCGGCTCGAGCGCGAGGGAGAGGGCCACGGAACCGCGCCAGTCCGCGGGTTCGGACGGGCGCTGCATCGTGTCGGTCAGCTCGTACTCCAGCTCCACGATGTCGGGATCGGTCGCGCCCGGGGCGACGACGACGCGGCCGGCGATGACCGGGGCGCTGACCAGGTCCAGGACCACCGGCACGTTCGAGACGACGCGCTCGACGTTCACGCTGCCCAGGCAGCCGTCGTCGCAGCGACCGCGCACGAGTTGCGCGCGATCCGCGGGGACCGTGCCGACCTCGACCTCGCGGAAAGCGTCTCGCGTGACGCGCAGCGGTCGCATCCCGGACAGGTGGTCGAGCACGCCCCACGTTCCGGCGTCGACGCGCCGGCGCGACTCCGCCCCGTCGGGATCGACGCACTCCACGGTGACCCGGGCTTCGCCGTGGATGCAATCGGTCCGTACGGACAGCAGCGCGGTCGACGCGACGGTCACCTGGCCGGACACGTCCAGGCGGATCACGCCGCGGGCGTCCAGGTCCGGCTCCAGTCGCAACGCGCCGTGGTCGTGGAATCGCAGCTCCAGGCCGACCGGGTCGCGGAACACGCTCGCGCCGTAACTCGGCAGGATCGCGAAGACGTAGGTGTCGTCGCCGACGAAGCCGTGCGAGGCGAAGCGCTGTTGCCAGTTGCTCCACGACAGCGCGTCGACCTTCGCGTCGCGGACGACGGTGCGCAGGCCCCGCGCGGTCAGCACGAACGCCAGTTCCGGCTCCAGCACGACCTCGTCGGCGTCGCCCTCGAAGACTGCGGGCAGGTGTCCGGCGGCGCGGAACCAGGTGCGTCCGTCGCGGGGCAGGCGGACCTTCTTCTTGTTCCCGGGGAAGTAGCGCACCCCGTCCGCGGATCGCTCGACGTCGCGCATCGTCACGCCGACGGACGAGCGGATCGGCACCATGCGGAACGAGTCGTCACCGTCGTCGTTCCGCGCCGCGTCGAGCGCAGCGTGCGAGGGGGCGTCGGACGCATCGGCGGCGCTGCGCGTCGTCGCCGTCGTCGCGGTGTCGGACGGATCGAGCGCGTCGCTGCCCGGCGGCGCGCCTCCGAGGGCGTCGGAGCGAGCGCCGGCACGGGGGCCCTCGACCGCCGCGGGCGCGAAGCGGTCGGAGGACGTCGCGAGGTAGAGGAGTGACGCGACGACGATCGTCGCGGCAGCGAGCAAGGAGAGAGACCTGCGGTTCACGAGCGGCCCGGGAAGCGGTGAGGACGGGAAGGCCGACGGGGACGCGTCGGCGGGTTCGACCTTCCCGCGGACCGCCGTCGTTGTCCAGCGCGCGCTTCGACACCACCCCTGCGCCGAGCGCGCCGTGCGACGGCTCGCCCCCGCGCAGCACTCTCCACGGCCCCCGACCCCGCCTGGAACGCGAGACACCCCGCGCCGTTCGAAGGCGCGAGGTGTCTCGCAGCGAGCCGGGGATGGTCGTTACTCGTCGTCGTTCATCAGGAGGCGCTCGGCGGCGCGCTCGAGGCGCTCGGGCGAGTGCAGGTCGCCGCGCTCGAAGGCCTCCTTGAGCTCGGCGACGCGTTCGGCGCGGGCCTCGGGCGTCTCGCGGGTGCCGCGCGGGCCGGGCAGCTCGTCGGCGGCCAGGCGCTCGGCCTCGCGGGAGAGCTCGATGGAGTCCTCGCGGCGGCGGGTCTCGTCGGTGCGGGTCTCGCGCTGGAGGCTCTCCGCCTGGCGGGCGGCCTCGGCGCGCTCGAGCTCGCGGGCCTGCTGGATGTTGTCGACGGCGCGGTCGGCGGCCTCCTTCAGCCCCTCCCGGTTGTCCCGGGTGAGGTCGATCGCGCGGCGGCGCGGGTTCAGCGGTGAGGAGTTTCCGATTTGCATGGTGGCCTCCGGAGAGGATGGACCCGTTCGGGATCGTCAGGGTCGTTATCGGCGGGGTGTCGGGGGACCTGAGCCGCTTCCGCCGGGAATTCCCGAACTCGCGGGCGATCCGCGCGGCGAGGGCCCGGAGCGAACCGGCGCGCGGGGGCTCCCCGAGGGCCGTCCGAGGGCGCCGCGACACCGCCGCAGGCCCTCCGCGGGCCCCCGCGCCCGGCTCGCGGGGCGCGGCCGCAAGGCACGCAGCCGCAATCACTTGCGCGGGCGGGGCGGCGCGGCGCTCGGGCCGCGTCCGGGGCGGGGGCGGGCCCCGTCGCGCGACCGTCGCCCCAGCCTCCCGGACCTCCGCCGCCCTTCGCTCGCAATTCATTCCCCCGCAAGCGTTTACGGCAACAGCCCTTGCCGCCTCCGGCCCCGCCCAGCACAATGCGCGTCGGCCCACGCGAGGGAAGCTCCATGATCACGACCTGCGCCCTGCTCCTGGCCCTGGCCCCCTCGGCCGCCGCCCTGCAGGACTCCCCCCCTCCCGCCGCGTCCCCGACCGCCCCCCGCGCGTCGGACCTCGAGGCGCGCGACAGACGATCGTCCACCGTCGAGTACGACATCCACGCCCGCCTGGAGGACGTGGACGGCAAGCCCAAGCGGCTGACCGGCAGCGAGACGATCCGCTGGACGAACCGCTCCGGCGAGCCGGTCGGCGACCTGTGGTTCCACCTCTACCTGAACGCCTTCGCGAACAACCGCTCGGCGCACCTGTCGGAGACCGGTGGGACGCTGCGCGGCAAGAGCGTGAAGGAGATCGAGGCGGAGAACTGGTGGGGCTGGCAGAAGATCGAGTCGGTGACCGTCAACGGCATCGACGTCACCGACACGCTGCGCTACCGCACGCCGGACGCCGAGCCCGGTGACGACGAGGGCTACCTGGCGGTGCAGGACCACAGCGTCGTGTCCGTCGACCTGCCGCGCGCCGTCGCCGACCGCGAGGAGGTCGAGATCCACGTCGAGTGGTCGTCGCGCCTGCCGCGCGTGCGTCGCCGCACCGGTTACAAGGACGACTTCCTGCTCGTCGCGCAGTGGTTCCCGAAGCTCGGCGTGTACGAGGGCGGGCGCGGATGGAACTGCCACCAGTTCCACGCGACCACCGAGTTCTACGCGGACTACGGCTTCTACAAGGTCAGCCTGGACCTGCCCGCGCGCTACTCGGACAAGGTGTACGGGTCCGGCGTGCGCATCCAGAACCTGGTCGAGGGCTCCGACCGCGTGCAGGTCGACTTCGAGGCGCCGTCGACCGCGGACCGCCTGCGCATGGACGGCTTCGGCGTGCCGGCGCGCGTCCACGACTTCACGTGGACGGCGGACACGAAGTACGAGATCTACACGACCAAGTTCCTCTTCAACGAGTGGGCCGACCGCTACCCCGAGGAGGTGGCGACGGCGCGCGCGGCCTTCGGCGCGGACGAGAACCTCACGCTGCGCGACGTCGACATCACGGTGCTGATCCAGCCGTCGCACCGCGACCAGGCCGAGCGCCACGCGAAGGCCACCGAGGCCGCGCTGTTCTTCTACGGGCTGTGGTTCGGCGAGTACCCCTACGAGCACATCACCGTGATCGACCCCGCCTGGGGGGCGCGCGCGGCCGGCGGCATGGAGTACCCGACGCTGTTCACCTCGGGCACGTCGAAGTTCACGCGCGAGTCGATGTACCGGCCCGAGAGCGTCACGATCCACGAGGCGGGCCACCAGTTCTGGTACGGCCTGGTCGGCAACAACGAGTTCGAGGCGGCGTGGCTCGACGAGGGCCTGAACTCCTACACGGACTCCGAGGTGCTGCACCGCGTGTACGGGCCGGAGGTCGACACGACCAGCTACCTGCGCTACCCGCTCGACGGCGTGCGCCCGACGTCGCTGCCCGGGTCGGGCGGCACGCGGCTGGACCGCGCGCTGCTCGCGCAAGACCTGCGCCTGCCGCGCTTCGGCTGGGTGGACGACTGGACGGTGACCGACAACGCCTGGGGCTACGTCGTGAAGCCGGTTCAGAACGTGATCGGCCGGCCGCTGCGTCGCTCCGGCGTCGTCGACCTGTGGCGCGACCAGCCGTGGTCGACGCTGGTCGACCAGCGCTGGGATCCGCGGTGGAGCGACCGCCACGGCTACCTGCGCTCGCCCGACGAAGATCCGATCGAGACGCTGTGCTGGAAGCACGTCGACGGCGGCAGCCACCGCGCGAACTCGTACCCGCGCACCGCGGTCGTGCTGCGCACGCTGAAGGGGCTCGTCGGCGAAGAGGCGTTCCTGCGCGGCATGCGCGGGTTCTCGCAGGAGTGGCGCTACCGCCACCCGTACCCCGAGGACTTCTACGCGACCTTCCTGGACCGCTCGGGCGCCGACGTCGGGTGGTTCCTCGAGGACGCCTTCCGCACGGTGAAGACGATCGACTGGTCGGTGGAGGTCGACGAGCGCGTCGCCTCCGAACCCGCCGGCTGGTTCCTGAACGACGACGGCGAGTGGGAACGCAAGCGCCGCGACGAGGAGTCCAGCGAGGACGTGCCGGACGAACCCGACCCGCCGCGCGTCGTCGAGATCACGGTGCAGCGCAAGGGCGCGCTGTGCATGCCGCTCCTGGTCCGCATCCAGTACGAGTTCGAGGGCGAGGCCCAGGACGCCCCGGCGGCCGGCGACCTCGTCGACGAGTTCGTCTGGTCGCGCGAGGACCAGCTCGCGCGCCCGTGGATGCGCTACGAGCGCGAGCTGCCCGACGGCTGGCGCACGAAGTCGGTCATCCTGGACCCCGAACGCCTGATCTACCTCGACCTCGACATGAGCGACAACCAGTGGTTCCGCGCGCCGAAGGGCCGCGACGGCGACGCCGCGGCGCTCCTGTGGACGGACCGCGTGCTGCGCTTCACCCAGAGCCAGCTGCACTGGCACGGACAGATCGGAGGCTGAGATGGACCCGGTGATCGTCGACGCCCCCGCGCCCGAGCCGCGGCCCGCGCACCCGAACTACGA
>JAUHYB010000461.1 GCA_030426745.1 bacterium | reverse complement strand
GCGAAGACCTGGTAGGTGCCGGGTTCCAGCGCCGTGAACTCGAAGAGGCCTTGCGCGTCGCTCGTCGCGGTCGACGGGAAGCCGCCGGCGCCGCCCTGCGACATCGCCATGATCGTGCGGCCGGACTGCGGGCGGCCGTCGTCGCCGTGGATCGTGCCGCGGATGGTCCCGCCCATGCGCAGGGCGAGGCGGATGCCTGTCACCTCGTCGCCGGCCAGCAGCGTCACGCCGCGCGGTTCGCTCGCGGCGAAGCCGTCCTCGTTCGCGATCAACTCGTAGCTGCCGGGGCGCAGGCCCCGCAGCTCGAAGCGGCCCTCGTCGTCGGAGTTGCGCGACATCACGTCGCCGCCGATGCGCATGCCCCAGGGCGTCGTCGCGTCGTCCGCCGCGTCGACCAGGCGCACGTTCACGTCGCGCGCCGCCGCGCCGGTCGGGTCGACGACGAGGCCGGTGATCGACGCCGCGCGCACGAGCGACACGCGGTGCTCCGTCGAACCGTCGACGAGGATCTCCAGGTCGTCGGTCTCCTGCACCAGCCCGGCGCCGCTGACCTCGACCGTCCACGGGCCGCGCGCGACGTCCTCGACGAAGTAGCGCCCGTCCTCGTCCTCGAGGTCGGCGTCGATCGAGCCGGGCCGCCCGCCGCCCAGGAAGCCCACGAGGCCGCCGCCTCCGCCGCCCGCGTCGCCGGCGGGCGTGAGCTCGATGGTGACGCGCGGCACCGGCGCGCCGTCGGGGCCCGTGACGATCAGCACGACGCCGGGCGGCGGCGCGACCGTGATCACCAGGTTGCGCTCGCCCGCGGGCACCGCGAGCTGCGTGTCCTTCCAGTCGCCCTCGCCGGGCGCGTCCCACTCGGTGGTGACGCGATAGTCGCCGGCGATGAGGCCGCCGATCACGAAGCGACCCTGCTCGTCCGCCTCGGCCTCGTGTTCGTCGTCACCGCCGCCGCCGCGGCGCCAGCCCATCCGGCGCCCGCCCTCGTTCTCGCGCGCGGCCGTCACCGTCGCGCCGGCGGCGGGCGCGCCGTCCTTCGTGCGCACGACGCCCGCGATCTCGAGGCCGCTCGACAGGATCACGTCGACGCCGCCGCGCTCCTCGGCGTCGGCGAGGTCCTCCAGCTCCGCGCGCCCTTCCAGCAGGCCGTCCTTCTCGGCCACGACCTCTCCGTCGCCGGTGCGCACGCCGTACAGGCGGTAGGCGCCGTGCTCGTCCGTCGTCGCCGGGTCGCGCCGGACGCCGAAGTTCCCGAAGCGGTTCGCCGACTGCCAGCGCACCTCCGCGCCCTCGACCGGCTTGCCGCGGTCGTCGATCACGACGCCCGACAGGCGCGCGCCGAGGCGGAAGTCGAGCGCCTCGACGACGGTCTCGCCCGGCTCGACCGCGATGCCCGGCACGGTCTTCGTCGCCCAGTAGTCGGGCGACGCGCGCAGCATCCACGTGTAGTCGGCCGACAGTCCGCGCAGCGTCGCGCGCCCGTCGGCGTCGAGCGTGACGGTGCGGTTCGCCGCGCCCATGCCGAACATCCCCTGGTTCTCGCGGATGCCGAAGACCTCGACCTCGACGCCCTCCAACTCCTCGTCCGCGCCCGCCGTGGGGGGGCGCCGCGCGACGACCTCGATCGCGCCGCCGAGCCGCGCGGTCAGGGTCGGCGCGGCGTCGCCCTCGATCCACGGCGCCTCGTCGAGGTACAGCCAGTCCGAGTCGAGCCACAACCGCACGCCCTCCGCCGCGCCGCGGCGGTAGCGGAAGCGCCCGTTCGTCACCGGCACGCGCGCCAGCTCGCCGGGGCGCTCGCGCTCGAGCCGCGCGCGGTCGTCCGCGTCGATCCGACCCTTCCGCGCCAGCACCCACACGCCGAGGTCCGCGCTCGGCGCGCCGAGCGGCAGCTCGACCGTGCCCTCGATCCAGCCGGTCGCCGACGTGCGCTCGCCGCCGACCGCGTCCCGCTCCGCGCTCCGCGCGTTGCGCGCCTCCGCCAGGTCGCGCAGGTCGTCCGGCACCGCCAGCGCGCCGCCGTCCCGCGCGCCGTCCGCCTCCTCGACGCCCTCACCCTCGAGCACCGCCGCGCGCTGCCGGTCGCGCGAGTCGTTCAGGTACCACGTCGCGCCGGCGAGGAAGATCACCATCGCGATCAGGAGCGGGAGGAGGCGGTGCGTCATGGGGGGCTCCGTGGGCGGGGCGGGCGGGAAGTCTTTCGGGGGGGGCGGCGTCCGATTCCGTGTCGGCGACCAAGGCGGTGTTCTCGACCCGGGCGGTACTCTCGACCCGGGCAGTGTCCGCCATCCGCGAGGAGGGGACAAGGCGGTCCGAAGGGGCGGATGGCGCGGCGCGGTCGGGTGGTCGGTCTTCCGGGGCGCCGAGACGAGGTCGCCTACGCCGCGACCGGCGGCGTGGTTTCGTGGGAATCGCGGGGACGTCGAGAGGGACGCGAGTCGCGGCGCGAACTCAGTCCTCCTCGAAGCGCAGGCGGACCTCGCGCTCGGGAGCGCCGCCGAGTTCGATGGTCAGCGACGCGCGCCGTCCCTCGGCGTCGACGGCCATGAGGGCGTGGGGTCCGGGCGCCAGGTCGTGCACGGTCACGACGGTGCTGTCCGGGCCGCTCCTCTGCGACGCCTCCATGCTCGCGAAGGTGAGCAAGCCGGTCTGTTCGAGCCCGCGTCCGTCGCGGACGGAGAGGCGCGCGGGGACCGGCGATCCGCCCGCGTCCTCGA
>JAUHYB010000460.1 GCA_030426745.1 bacterium | reverse complement strand
TGGCGACCGGCACGCTCGAGCTCTCGCCGGTCCCCGTGATCACCGCGCCGGTCGGCGCCACCGGCGGCCCCAGCTTCGACGTCGTGTTCGACGACGTGATCCCCGACGCGCTGGGCCAGGAGGGCATCTACCGCCTGATCGTCGCGGACAGCGCGGGCCGCGCCTGGCGCCTGTGGCGCTTCGACCCGCCGGACGCGAACGGCCCGTCGGTGACGATCCACCTGCCGGACATCGGGCTGGGCGGCGGCGCGCCGCTGGCCGACGGCGCGCTGGCGGCGACGGTGACGAGCTACTCGCTGCCCGCGCCCCCCGGCACCCTGACCTACGGCGGCTTCGACCGCGACGCCTTCGCCTGGACCGAGATCGAGGTGCAGCGCGACCGGCGGTCGGTGGGGGAGCCCGTCCTGTGGACGCAACCCTAGTCGCCGCCTGTGGACGCAACCCCGAGTCGCGGCCTCTGGACGCAACCCCGAGTCGCCGCCTGTGGACGCGGGCCCCAGTCGCCGCCGCCGCCGCGACCCCCGGAACGCCCGCCGCGGCGGCGAATTCGGCGCGGCCGTCCTTGGGTCGGGGCGCGCGGGAGGAGTAGACTCCGGGCCGATCCCCTCGGAGTCACGACCATGACGCTCTTCCACCGCACCACGCTCCGCCGCCCGGGCCTGTTCGCAGGCCTCGCCGCCGCCCTCGTCCTCTCCGCCTGCTCGACCCTGCCGGACCTGCCCGGCGAGAACGTCGAGGTGCTCCAGCACGGCGAGCTCGAGAGCCACGACATCCGCGACGTCGTCGTCGCCCCGATCGTGAACGAGAGCACCGCGCAGCAGATCCCGACCGAGGACCTGCGCCGGGGCTTCAGCATGGCGCTGGTGAAGCGCCGCTACAGCCCGCTGGCGCTCGACTACGTCGACGACCGCGTGCGCGAGGCCTCGGCCGGCGCGATGGCGGGCATGCTGGGCGAGGACGCGACCCTGCAGGTCGTCATCAAGGAGTGGGACACCAGCCAGTGGGACAGCCTGGGCGTGCTCGTCGTCGAGGTCGAGGCCTGGATGCTGGACGCCGGCGTCGCCGGCCGCGAGCTGTGGGGCGGCCGCCTCGAGCGCCGCTTCTCGCTGCGCAACGAGATGGAGTTCGCCGCCACCGAGTCGATCCTCCTGCGCCAGGTCTGCGAGCGCATCGCCGACGAGATGCTCGAGGTGATGCCGGCACACGCGGCGCGCCCGTAGGCGTCCGACGGCGCCGGCGCCGTCGGGGCGGCCCTCGCACCCGTTCCGGCGCTCGCCCCTTGCCGGCTTACACCGAGCCGGCCCACACCGAGCCGGGCGCCCTCCGGAGGTTGACCTCCGGCGGGGGACCGCTATCCTGTTCGCCTTCCGAACCCGTCGGAGCTCTCCGGAGCCCGGCCCTTCGGGAGCCGCCTCCCGCCCGCCGGCCCGCGCCGGAGGGCCGCGGGGCACCGGGTCCGCCGACCGCGGCGGACCGCTCGCCACGGCGCTCGTCGAACGCTTCGACGGCCGCCGCGGAACCGGTCACCTCCGCCCGTCGGGCGGGGCCGGTGCACCCACGGACCGGGGACCTTCCCCTGGACCCTGGGCAAGTCCGAGCCGCAGCCATGCACTGAAGAAGGAAACGACATGGCCATCGCCGCCGAGCGCAAAGCCGAGCTGATCAAGGAATACGCCACCAAGGACGGAGACACCGGATCCGCCGAGGTGCAGATCGCCGTCCTGACCGAGCACATCAAGAACCTGACGGAGCACCTGAAGGTCCACAAGAAGGACTTCGCGACGCGTCGCGGGCTCCTGATGATGGTCGGGCGCCGCAGCAAGTTCCTGAAGTACCTGCGTCGCACCGACCCCGAGCGCTACACGAGCATCGTCCAGCGCCTCGGCCTCCGCGCCAAGTAGGTCCGCCTCGACCATGAGCGCACGACGAGACGCCCGACGCGCGCGACGCGCCCCCGACGGGGCGCGCGCGGCGGGCGCGCCGACGTGCCTCGCCACCGATCAACCCGCTCTCGCGGCGACGCGCACCGTGCGCGTCGCACCGGTGAGAGCCCGCCGCCCGCGCCCGTGCGCGGGCGGTCTCGTTTCGTAGCGCCCACCGCGCGTCGCACGACGCGCGGGACCGCGGGCGCCCGGGGCAGCCGGCCAGGGGCCGGACCCCATCTGTCGTAAGAGGAAAGACAACACAATCCGATGAATCTGAATCCCATTCGTGTCGAGCGTACGATCGCCGGCAAGCGCATCGTGCTCGAGACGGGCCAGGTGGCCCGTCAAGCCCACGGCAGCGTGATCTGCCACCTGGAGGGCAGCTCCTGCTTCGCCGCCGTCACCTCCGGTGGCGGTCGCGAGGACCTGGACTTCTTCCCGCTGGTCGTCGACTACCGCGAGAAGACCGAAGCCGCGGGCAAGATCCCCGGCGGCTTCTTCAAGCGTGAGGGTCGTCCGACCACCAAGGAGATCCTCACCATGCGTCTGACGGACCGCTCGATCCGTCCGATGTTCGCCGAGGGCTTCAAGCAAGAAGTCCAGGTGATGTCGCACACGCTCGCCTACGACGGCGTGCACAACACCGACGTGATCTCGATGATCGCGTCCTTCGCCGCGATCCGCATCTCCGGCCTGCCGTTCGAGGGCGCCATGGGCGCCGTCCGCGTCGGCCACGTCGACGGTTCGCTGGTCGCCTTCCCGGCCGACGAGACCCTGCGCGGCGAGTCGCG
>JAUHYB010000459.1 GCA_030426745.1 bacterium | reverse complement strand
GCGCGCCGCGCGCCGCTGTTCGTCGTCGGCACGGACACGGACATCGGCAAGACCGTCGCCGCTGCGTTGTGCGCGCGCGCCGCGGCCGCGCAGGGCCCCGCGACCTACTGGAAGCCCGTGCAGACCGGCGACGACTCGGACACGGCCGAGGTCGCGCGGCTCGCCGCCGACACGGACCTGGCGACGACCGACCCGGTGCACTGGTTCCCCCTGCCCGCGTCGCCGCACGAAGCCGCCGCCGCCGCGGGGTCGCGCGTCGACGTCGACGCGCTGGACGCGCGGCTCGACGAGCTGTCCAGCGCGGGCCCGCGCCTGGTCGTCGAGCTCGCCGGCGGGCTGATGGTTCCGTACGACGACCGCGTGATGCAGCTCGACTGGGTCGCGCGCCACCGGCCGGCGCTGTTGCTCGTCGCGCGGTCCGGGCTGGGCACCTTGAACCACACCTTGCTGTCGGTCGAGGCGCTGCGCCGCCGCGGCCTCGTCCCGCGCGCGCTGCTGCTGGTCGGCGAACCGCACGAATCGAACCGTGCGACGTTGGCCGCGATGACCGGCATCCCGCGCGTGCTGGAGCTGCCGCGCCTCGACGCCGTCGAACCCGCCGCGCTGGCCGCGTGGCTCGACGCGAACCCCTTGGACTTCCTCTTCGACGAACGCTGATGAGTTCCCGACGCGAACGACTGCTCGAGCGCGACGCCGCCCACGTCTGGCACCCGTACACGCAACACGGGCTGGAGACCGACTTCCTGCCGGTCGCCGCCGCGCGCGACGCGACGTTGACGTTGACCGACGGGCGCGAGTTGATCGACGGCATCTCGTCGTGGTGGGCGTGCTTGCACGGGCACTCGCACCCGCGGATGGTCGACGCGATCTCGGCGCAGCTGGGCGAGCTCGACCACGTCCTGTTCGGCGGCGCGACGCACGAACCGGCGGTGCGCCTGGCGGAAGAGCTGGTCGAGATCGCGCCCGAGGGCCTGTCGCGCGTCTTCTACTCCGACAACGGCTCGACCGCGATCGAGGTCGCGTTGAAGATGGTCGTGCAGTCGTGGTTGCACCGCGGCGAGCCGCAGCGGCGCGTGTTCGTCGCGCTCGAGCACGGCTATCACGGCGACACCTTCGGCGCGATGGCGGTCGGCGACCCCGATCCGTTCTTCCTGCCGTTCCAGGAGATGCTGTTCGAGGTGCGGCGCGTGCCGGCGGACGCGGCGGCGTTGCGCGCGGCGTTCGAGGAGCTGGGCGACCGCGCGGCGGGCTTCCTGTGCGAGCCGCTGATCCAGGCCGCGGGCGGCATGTTGATGCAGTCGCCCGAGTACCTGCGCGAGGTCCGCGCGATCTGCGACGCGGCCGGCGTGCCGTGGATCGCCGACGAGGTGATGACCGGCTTCGGACGCACCGGCGCGCTGTTCGCGTGCGACAAGGCCGGCGTGGCGCCCGACTACCTGTGTTTGGCGAAGGGCCTGACCGGCGGGAACTTCCCGCTGTCGGTCACGCTGGCGGGCGAGGCGACCTTCGAGGCGTTCCTGTCCGAGGACCGCGGCCGCGCGTTCTTCCACGGCCACACGTTCACGGCGAACCCGGTCGGTTGCGCGGCGGGACTGGCGTCGCTGGCGATCTGCCGCGACGAGAGCACGCCGGCGAAGCTGGACCGCGTCGGCGCCCGCGTCGAGGCGCGCCTGGCGGCGGCGTTCGACGACGGCGGCGCCTCGCGCGACCTGCGCCGCACCGGCGGCATCGTCGCGTTCCAGCTGCCGTCGGCGGAGTCCGGCTACCTCGCGTCCGCCGCGCCGCGCCTCCGCGCGCTGGCCGTCGAGCACGGCGTGCTGCTGCGGCCGCTCGGTGACGTGCTGTACGCGATGCCGCCGGCGTGCACGACGGACGCGGAGTGCGACCGGATCGCGGACGCGATGCTCGTGCTCGACGCGGCGGTCTAGCAGGCGTCGGTCGCGTCGCGGTCAGTCCTCGGTCGGCGCGTCGTCCGCGTCGCCGGTCGCGGTCAGGCGCGCGACCTGCGCCCGCACGAAGTCCGCTTGCGCGCCGCCGTCCATGCCGGCGTGGCGCGCTTCCTCCAGCGCGACGTCCAGCGCGACCCCGCCGTCGACGACGCGCTGGATCGCGACCAGCATCGCGCACCGACCGCCCGTGCCGCAGAACATCAGGTACGGCCCCGCGTCCGGGTCGCGCAGCTTGTCCAGCACCAGGTCGACGGTCTCGTCGTTCAGGAAGTCGATGCGCGTCAGGCCCAGGTCGAAGTAGCGCAGGCCGTACTCCGCCGACACGCCGCGCACGTCACAGGGCGCGACCTCGTCCGCCAGCGACAGGTCGATCACAGTGCGCACGCCGCGCCGCCGCGCCAGGTTCAGGTCGTCCTTGCAGGGCGAGCTGCCGAACCACAGGTCGCCGGTGTGCGACACGTTGCGCATGCGGCCGAAGTCGGCCGACTCGAGCGGCGGCGGGCCGGCGTCGACGGCGGCGTCCTCCTCGAAGACGCGGCAGGACGTGAGGGCCAGGAGCCCGAGGGCGAGGCAAGTGAGGGTGCGGCGCATGGCGAGGGCGCGAGCATACGCGCCGCGCGCCGGGAGTGTGGGCGCGCGACGCGGTTCGCTCAACCGCGCGGCGCGCGCGCCGCCCAGGCGAAGCCCGCCCAGCCGATCAGGAAGGCCGTGCCGCCGAAGGGCGTGATCGCCCCGAACCAGCGCGGCGCGCCGAGCGCCATCGCGTA
>JAUHYB010000458.1 GCA_030426745.1 bacterium | reverse complement strand
ACGACCTGCTTGTTGATCCTGAGCGGCGTGGCGCTCGCGCTGTCGCTCTACTGGTTGCGCAACGTCATGGTGCCGTTCGTGCTGGCGGTGTTCCTGAGCTTCGCGCTGGCGCCGCTCGTCGACCTCTTGATCCGGCGCGCGCGCATGCCGCGGGCGCTGGCGCTGTCGGTGACGATCCTCGCCGCGCTGGCCTCGATGCTGTTCTTCGGCGGCCTGGTGACGAACTCGGTGCGCACGATGGCGCCGAACATGGAGCGGCTGGAGGACGGCATCCTCGACCTGGTCGAGCGCGCGAGCTCGAAGCTCGGCCTGGACGAGCTGCAGCGCTCGATCGCCGAGTGGACACGCGCGGAGGGGTCGGACGAGGCCGGCCCGGCGGCGGGCGCGGACGGGACGGACGGCGACGCGGCGCTCGAGCCGGGCGCCGCCGGCGAAGCGGTCGCGGGGGAGGGCACGGACGGCGAGGCGAACGCCCAGCCGACGCGCGAGGAGGTCGACCTGGCGCTCGCGACCGAGTTCGGCGACGCGCCGACCGCCGATCCCGCTCCTGCCGACGGCTCGCTGCTGACCGCGATCGGCCGCCGCATCGTCCCCGCCATCGGCAGCGTGCTGAACGGCATCACGACGCTGCTGTCGAAGAGCGTCCTGGTCCTGATCTTCCTGATGTTCCTCCTCGGCGGGCGCCGGGAGTTCGACATCCGCGAGAACCGCACGACGCTGGGGATCGTCGAGCGCCAGGTCCGCAGCTACCTGCTGACGAAGATCGTCGCGTCGCTCGCGACGGGCGTGCTGACCGCGATCGCGCTGCGCATGATCGGCGTGCCGAGCGCGCTGCTCTTCGGCCTGCTGGCGTTCCTCCTGAACTTCATCCCCAGCATCGGCTCGATCCTCGCGGCGCTGCTGCCGATCCCGATGGCGCTGGTCACCTTCGACCTGTCGACCTCCCAGGGCGTCATCGCCGTGATCCTGACGCTGGCGATCCCGGGCAGCATCCAGTTCCTGATCGGCAACGTCATCGAGCCGAAGATCATGGGCGACTCGCTCGACCTGCACCCGGTCGTCGTGATGCTGTCCCTGATCTTCTGGGGCACGATCTGGGGGCCGATCGGCATGCTGCTGGCCACGCCGATCACCGCGGTGGTGAAGCTGATGCTCGAGAAGCTCGAGCCGACGCAACCGATCGCCCGCGCAATGGCGGGCGAGATCGGCGGCTGACGCCGGGCGCGCGTTTCGGTCCCGGCCGCCTCAGTTCATCTGCAGCTGCACGCGGCCGCCGGCGGTCGCGGCGTCCTCGCCCTCGAGCTCGACCGGACGCGGACGCGGGCTGCGGACCTCGACGCGCTCCTCGACCTTCTTCACGCCGGCGGCGCGCAGGGCGTCGACGACCGCGGCGAGGCGCGCGTTCGCGACTTCCAGCGCGGCCTCACGCGTGCGTCGTTCGGCGCGGCGCTCGGCGCCGGGCTGCAGCATCGCCAGCGTCTCGTCCAGCGCGGTCTCGGTGCGGCCGATCTCGGCGTCGAGGGCGCGCAGGCGGGCGAGCGAGCGCTCGGCCTCGTCCTGCTGGCCGGTCAGCAGTCGCGTGCGCGCCTCGGCCGTGACCTCGTCGCGCGTGCGCAGCAGCTCGGCGCGCTTGCGGCGCAGACCGATCGCCAGCTGGCGGCAGTCGTCGGCCGAGGGGTTCGCCAGCTCGGCGATGCGGTCCAGGTCGGCCTGCGTCAGCTCGTGGACGAGCACCAGCTGCGCGCTCTTCTTGTCCTTCAGGCGGCGGATCGCCTCCTGCAGCTTCGGCGCTTCGCTCGGGCGCAGGTTCGCGTCGCCGACGAAGAACTCGAGGCTGCCGATGGGGGGCAGCTTCTCCTCCTCGCCGCCGCCCATCAGGTCGGACACGCCGCCGAACAGGCCGCCGGTGACGCCGCCGACCAGCGGGATGTTGCCCGTGATGTTGCCGGCCGCGTCCGCGACGCCCTTGCCCACGCGCAGCGGCGAGCGCGCGACGGCCAGCGTGATCTCCTTCGCCACCGCTTGCGTCGCGACGCCGGCGATCTCCGCCGTGCTGACGCCGCTGGACGACACGTCGATCGTCGGCGGCGAGATCTCGATGTTGCCGTTCGTCTTGCGCAGCGCGAACAGCGCCGACTCGAGCGGCATCGCGATGCCCAGGTAGCGCGCGATCGGGCCGTCCGACGGCTCGGACACCGACAGGTCGCGGAAGATCGTGTCGAGGTTCAGCTTCATGCCGTCCTCGCCGCGCAGCCGCACGCGCACGGTCGCGTCCATGTTGCCGTCGCCGATCGTCACGCCCGACGCGCCGGCCGGACCGCGCAGGCCGCGCAGCGCCAGCTCGCGCACGCCGGCCGAAACGGTGCCCTCGGGCGCGGGGTACAGCGAGACGTTGCCGCGCAGCGTCGCCTCGCCGAACAGCGGCATCGGATCGAAGCCCTCGCCCAGCGGGACCTCGCCGGCTTCGAGGTACGCGTTCACGCGGATCGGGCGGTCCTCGGTGAACGCCAGCGTCGTGAAGCGCGACACCTCGAACGACAAGCCGGTCAGCGGCACGTCGAACACCGGGTCGTAGCTCGAGTCCTGGAAGTCGAAGTCGAGGCCGGAGATCAGGAAGTCGTCGACGCGGAACTCGCCGGCGGGCTGAGCCGGTTCGTCCTCGCGCGGCGCCGAGGCTTCGATGGCGACGGGCGCGCCGGACGACGCCGCGTCCTGCGTCG
>JAUHYB010000457.1 GCA_030426745.1 bacterium | reverse complement strand
GATGGGCGGAGCGCCGAAAGTCCGTTGGCGATCTCGCGGACCCGCGGCTCGCAGCCTCGGATCCTGATTCGCACGGGGTCGCGCGCTACGCGCACGGTCGGCGCTGGGCTCTGCCTGCCGTGGCGCTCGGGCGGGGGTCCGGTGAGCCGCGGGTGTCTGGGGCGGCGATCCGTGCGACCTCAGAGGGACCGGAACAGCCGGTCCTCGTCCGCGCCCGGCTGCGTCGCCTGGCGGTAGGCGGCCAGGGTCGCGCGCGCGCACTCGCGCCAGGTCAGCTCGCGCGCGCGGGCGCGGCCGGCGGCGCGCAGCTCGTCCGAGAACTCGCGCTCGTCGAGCACGCGGCGCGTCGCGTCGACGATCTCGTCCACGTCGGTCGGTTCCACCAGTACGGCCGCGCCGCCGGTGACCTCCGGCAGCGAGGTGACGCCCGACGTGATGACGGGCGCGCCGCACGCCATCGCTTCGACCGGCGGCAGGCCGTAGCCCTCGTTCAGGCTGACGAACCAGAACGCGCGCGCGCCGGAGTACAGGCGCGGCAGGTCGGCGTCGGGCACGTCGCGGCGCCAGTCGACCCGGTCGCGCGCGGGGGACCGGTCGAGCGCGCGCAGGAAGTCCTCGTGGCCGTGCCCGGGCGGGCCGGCGACGATCCAGCGCTCGGGGCGGCCCTCCGCGACGAGGCGCTCGAAGGCCGACAGCATGCGCAGGTGGTTCTTGCGCGCGTCGACGCGGCTGACGGTCAGGAGGTACGGGTCCTTCGGCGGCGGGAAGCCGCCCGGCGGCAGCGCGCGCGCGACGTGGTCGCACCCGAGCGGCGTGACCGCGATGCGCGAGGGGTACACGCCGAACGACATCACCACCTCCGCGCCGACGAACTTCGACGGCACCAGGATCAGCTTCGCGCGCTCGACCTGGCGGCGCGCGGTCGCGGTCATGCGCTCCGCGCTCGCGCGGTCCATGTACCCCGCGTCGAGCATGTAGATGCAGTCGAAGATCGTGACGACCTCGAGCGCCTCGCGGACGTGCAGCAGGTTCGGCTGCGTGTGGTGGTAGACCTGGCACCCTCCGACAAGGTCGTCGACGCCCTTGCCGGTCTTGCGCAAGAGCCACGGCACCGCCTTCGACGGCAGGCGCAGGCGCACGAGCTCGGCCCTCGATCCGGCGATGCCGAGCTCATCGCGCGAGAAGCGCGCCTTCGCCAGCGTGTAGCCGAACAGCCCGAGGTGCTGGTCGAAGCCCAGCTCGACCATGCCGCGCACCAGCTCGCGGGTGTAGCGCCCGATGCCCTCGCGGTTCACGAGCGCGCTGCGGTAATCCACGCCGACCCTCACGCCAGGAGCTCCTGCAAGGCATCGAAGACGGGGGCGAGCGGCAGGAACGTCGACACGATCCAGCCGGCCAGGAACATCAACAAGCCGCCGGTCCACATCCAGCCGCGCGGCGACAGGACCTCCGCGATGCCGGCCTTCGCCAGCACGGCGAGCGCGCCGAGCGCGACGACGGACTCGGTCGCGAAGGTGGCGATCGCCGCGCCCTCGATGCCGCGGACCGGCACGAGCCACGCGTTGCCGACCAGGTTCGTCGCGAGGCCGGCCGCCGCGATCCACAGCTGCGACGCGCCGCGGCCGGACGCGATGACGGCGGTCAGGAAGCTGGAGCCGAGGTAGACGATGACGGTCGCGCCGAGCAGCCAGCGCAGGCTGCCCGCCGCCGCGGCGAAGTCCTCGCCGAAGAGCGACAGGATCGGACCCGCCCACGGCGCGACGAGCCCCGCGCCCAGGCCGGCGAGCGCGAACAGCGGTTGCGACAGGCGCTCGACCGCCGGCCACAGCGCGCCGCGGTTCGCCTCGCGCGTCCACCACGGCAGCGCGGCTTGAGACGCGAGCACCGCGACCATGATGCCCACCGACATGATGCGCACGGCGAGGTTGTAGTGGCCGGTCGCGGCCTCGCCCTCGAGCGGCCGCACGAACAGGTTGTCGACGTAGAAGTACGCCTGCTGGCAGAGCGCGGCGAGGCCCAGCGGCAGCGAGTGGCGCAGGAAGTCGCGCAGCGGCGCCGGGTCGACGCGCTCGCGCGGCAGGTGCGCGCGGGCGGCGAGGTGCTGGCCCAGGTTGCCGAGCGTGCTGCCGACCGCGACGCCCGCCAGGATCGGCGCCGGGTCGCGCACGCCGAGCGTCAGCAGCGCCGCGACGATCGCCAGGCTGGCGGTGTTGCCGACCGCGCGCGCGACGACGGGCAGGCCCAGCGCGATGCGGTTCTTGAAGACGGTCGCCGACAGCTCCAGCGGGTGCGTCAGCGGGTACAGGCTGGCGAGCAGGATCCACCCGGCGCCGCGCTCGTCGAAGAAGAACGCGCCGCCGCCGACCAGCAGCACGCCGAACATCGCGGCGATGGTGCGCAGGCGGCGCGCCGTGCGCAGGACCGGGCCGACGTCCTCGGGGCGGTCGGCGGTGCGCTGGACCGCGGCCGCGCCGGTGCCGAAGTCGACCAGGCTGTCCAGCAGCGCGAAGATCGCCAGGTAGTAGGTGTAGCGGCCGAAGTCCGCCGCCGGCAACGCGCGCGCGAGCAGCGCGAAGGCCGAGAGCGTGCAGAGCACGCCCCACACGCGGCCGGCGACGAGCATGCCCGTGCCGCGCCAGACGCGACGCAGCACCCCGGCGCCGTCCGCCGCCGCCGCTCCGCTGTCCGTCGCGACCATGCGGCGCCCAGGATACGGTCGCGCGCGCCGGA
>JAUHYB010000064.1 GCA_030426745.1 bacterium | reverse complement strand
CTACCTGTACTACCAGAGCAACCGCGCCTTCTCGCCGGCCTACGGCGACCTCGACACCTCGTTCATCTACGGCAACACGGAAGTGCTGCTCGTCGTGCCGCTGCGGGACGACGTGGCGTCGCCGTTCGCGCCGGAGGTCGACGAGGTGAGCTGGGAGGACGAGGACGACGCCGAGGACGCGGAGGAAGCCGACGAGGCCGAGGACGCGGACGGTGACGACGCCGAGGGCGGCGACGCCGCCGCGGCGGCGGGCGAGGGCGAAGAGACCGACGACGCCGACGACGCCGACGACGCCGACGACGGTGAGGACGCCGACGCCGACGACGAGGAGGAGGAAGAGCGCCTGGCGATCGACCTCGAGGGCTTCGAGCGCCGCGCCGTGCCGCTGCCGATCGACCCGGGCAACTTCCGCGAGATGGAGGTCGCCCAGTCCGGCGCGCTCGTCTACCAGCGCGCGACCTCGCGCGGCTTCGACGGGCCGAACCGCCTGATGATCTTCGACGCCTCGGCCGACGAGCCGGAGGAGAAGGACGTGCTGACGCCGGTGGTCGGCTTCGAGCTGACGCCCGACGGCAGCAAGGTCCTCGCGATCCAGCCCGGCGGCAAGGCCGGCTTCCTGGCGGCGTCCGCGGGCGCGAGCTTCGAGGCGGTCTCGACCAAGGGCATGCGCGCGATGATCGATCCGCGCGAGGAGTGGGCGCAGATCCTGCGCGACGCCTGGCGCATCCAGCGCGACTTCTTCTACGTCGAGAACATGCACGGCGTGGACTGGCCCGCGGTGCACGACCACTACGCGGCGATGCTGCCCGACTGCGTGACGCGCGGCGACGTGTCGTACCTGATCCGCGAGATGATCTCGGAGCTCAACGTCGGCCACGCCTACTACTGGGGCGGCGACACCGAGTCGGCGGATTCGGTGAACGTCGGCATGCTCGGCGCGGACTTCGCGCTGGAGGACGGCGCGTACCGCATCGCGGGGATCGTCGAAGGCGCGGCCTGGGACTCGGACGCGCGCGGACCGCTCAGCCAGCCCGGCGTGGACGTGGCCGTGGGCGACTACCTGCTCGCGGTCGACGGCGTGCCGGTCGACGCGACGAAGGACCCCTGGGCGGCGTTCCAGGGCCTCGCCGGCGCGACGGTGACGCTGACGGTCTCCGCGTCGCCGACGATGGACGACGAGGCACGCGACGTGGTCGTGACGCTGATGGGCGGCGAGAGCGGCCTGCGCTACCGCCACTGGGTCGAGTCCCGCCGCGCGATGGTGGACGAGCTGTCCGGCGGCCGCGTCGGCTACATCTACGTGCCCGACACCGGCGTGAACGGCCAGAACGAGCTCGTGCGCCAGTTCTTCGGCCAGCTCGGCAAGGACGCGCTGCTGATCGACGATCGCTGGAACGGCGGCGGCCAGATCCCGACGCGCTTCATCGAGATGCTGAACCGCCCGGTGACGAACTACTGGGCGCGCCGCGACGGCGCGGACTGGCCGTGGCCGCCGGACGCGCACCAGGGCCCGAAGGCGATGCTGATCAACGGCCTCGCGGGCTCCGGCGGTGACGCCTTCCCGGCCTACTTCAAGCAGGCGGGCCTGGGCAAGCTGATCGGCATGCGCACCTGGGGCGGCCTCGTCGGCATCTCCGGGAACCCGACGCTGGTCGACGGCGGCTACACGGCCGTGCCGACCTTCGGCTTCTACGACACCGACGGCACCTGGGGCATCGAGGGCCACGGCGTCGACCCCGACATCGAGGTCGTCGACGACCCGGCGCTGATGCGCGACGGCGGCGACCCGCAACTCGCCGCGGGCGTGCAGCACCTGCTGCAGCAGCTCGAGACCGAGGCCTACGCGAAGCCCGCGCGCCCCGCGGCGCCCGACCGCAGCGGCATGGGCATCCCCGACAGCGACAAGTAGTCGCCGAGAGGCCGCGTCGCCCCGCGTGAGCGGGGGCGACGCGGCGCCCGATCGAGACGAGAGAAGGGCCCGGCGTCGACGCCGGGCCCTTCTCTCGTCTCGGTCTCGTGTCGCGACGCGACGGGCGGACGCGGCGCTCGCTCTTTCAGCGCGCTACTTCAGCGCGGCCGCGAGCTCGGTCGAGCCGCCGATGAACTCACCGTCCAGCAGCACGATCGGAACCGTGTCGTGGCCGTACTTGCGCTTCACCTCGGCGAGCTCGTCGGGCTTCGCGTCCATCACGTGCTCGACGTACTCGACGCCCTTCTCCTCGAGGAGGGCCTTGGCGCGTTGGCAGAAGGGGCAGTAGGTCCAGGTCCAGAGTTCGGCTTTCATGGCGTGTCGGGGGGGGCTCGGGGATTCGGTGGCGGCCATTCTGGGCCACGCCGCCGCGGACTCAACCCCGGCGGCGGCTCGTCAGTCGGCGTCCCAGTACGGGCAGGCGACCCGGTGGCCGTCGCCGGTGTCCGCCAGCGGCGGGACGTCCCCGGCGCACTCGGGCCGGGCGATGGGGCAGCGGGTGCGGAAGCCGCAGCCCGACGGCTTGGCGAGCGGCGTCGGGATGTCGCCCTCCAGCCGGATGCGGCCGGACGAGTCGCTGCGCGGGTCGGGCTTCGGCACCGCCGACAGCAGCGCGCGCGAGTAGGGGTGCTTCGGGTCGTTGTAGACCTGCTCCGCCGTGCCGATCTCGACGATGTTGCCGAGGTACATCACCGCGATGCGGTCGGAGATGTGGTAGACGACCGACAGGTCGTGCGCGACGAAGACGTACGTCAGCCCGAACTCCTCCTTCAGCTCCTGCATCAGGTTGATGACCTGCGCCTGGACGGAGACGTCGAGCGCGCTGACCGGCTCGTCCGCGATGATCAGCTGCGGATGCGTCGCGAGCGCGCGGGCGATGCCGATGCGCTGGCGCTGGCCGCCGGAGAACTCGTGGGGGTAGCGCTCCGCGTACTGCGGTTGCAGGCCGACGCGGTCCAGCAGCTCGCGCACGCGCTCCGCGCGCTGGGCCTTCGTGAGGTCCGTGTGGATCTTCATCGGCCCCTCGATGATCCCCGCGACCGTCATGCGCGGGTTCAGCGAGCTGAACGGGTCCTGGAAGATCATCTGCACGTCGGCGCGGTGCGGCGTCATCTCCTTGCGCGCCAGGCCGTTCAGGTCGGCCTCGCCGTGCTTGCCGCGGAACAGCACCTCGCCGCCGAGCTCGACGTCGGGGTACATCGGCTTGTGCAGGTTCATGATCGCGCGGCCGACCGTGGTCTTGCCGGATCCGGACTCGCCGACCACGCCCAGCACCTCGCCGGGCCGCAGCTCGAAGCTGACGCCGTCCACGGCCTTCACCGTCCCGACCTTGTGCCGCAGGACGCCGCCGTAGACGGGGAACCACACGCGCAGGTCGCGCACCTCCAGCAGGGGCGCGTCGGTCGTCGTCGCGCTCACGCCGACGCTCCTTCCACAAGGTGGCAGCGCACGCAGTGTCCGGGCGCGACCTCGATCAGCTCGGGCTCCTCGGTGTAGCAGCGGTCCTCGACCTTCGAACAGCGCGTGTTGAACCGGCACCCGTCGGGGAAGTCGAAGATCGACGGCACGTTGCCGGGGATCGCTTGCAGCGGCTTGCCCTTGTCCTGCATGTGCGGGATCGAGTGCAAGAGGCCCTGCGTGTACGGGTGGCGCGGGTCGTCGAACAGCTGCTCGACGCTCGCGACCTCCTGGATCTTGCCGCCGTACATCACGATCACGCGATCGCAGGTCTCGGCGACGACGGCCAGGTCGTGGGTGATCAGCAGGATGGACGCGCCCTCGCGCTCCGCCTGCAGGTCCTTCATCAGGTCCAGGATCTGCGCCTGGATCGTCACGTCGAGCGCGGTGGTCGGCTCGTCCGCGATCAGCAGCGCGGGCCTGCAGATCAGCGCCATCGCGATCATCACGCGCTGGCGCATGCCGCCCGAGAACTGGTGCGGGTAGTCACCGAGGCGCTTGCGCGCGTCCGGGATGCCGACCTGCTCGAGCACCTCGACGGCGCGCTCGATCGCCTGCTGCTTGTCCACGTCCTCGTGGAACCGCAGCGACTCCATCACCTGCATGCCGATCGTGAACACGGGGTTCAGCGACGTCATCGGCTCCTGGAAGATCATCGCGATGTCCTTGCCGCGGACCCGCCGCATCTCCTCGTAGGAGAGCTGCAGCAGATCGCGCCCGCCGAAGCGGATCTCGCCGCCCGCGATCTTGCCGGGCGGGTCGGGGATCAAGCGCATGATCGACAGCGACGTCACGGACTTGCCCGACCCGGACTCGCCGACGATGCCCAGGATCTCCCCGGGCATCACGTCGAAGCTGACGCCGTTCACCGCGTGCGCTTCCTTGCCCTCCACGTGGAAGAGCGTGTGCAGGTCCTTCACGGACAGCAGCGGCTCGTTGCTCTGGTCGCTCATGGTTCAGCGCAGGCGGGAGAAGACCTTGGGGTCGAACGCTTCGCGGATCGCCTCACCGATGAAGACGACCATCATCAGCGTCAGGAACAGCGCGCCGAGCGGGAACACGACGAGGTGCCACTCGCGGACGTTGTCCAGGCCCTGGCCGACCAGCTCGCCCCAGCTGGGCGTGGGGGCGGGCAGGCCGAATCCCAGGAAGTCGAGCGCGACCAGCGACGAGATCGCCGCGACCAGGCCGAAGGGCGCGAAGCTGATGATCGGCGTCAACGAGTTCGGAAGGATGTGGCGGAACATGATCGAGCGCCGGCTCTCGCCCTGCGCGATCGCGGCCGCGACGTACTCGCGCTTCTTCTCGCGATAAAACTCGCCGCGCATGTACAGGCAGATGTTCATCCACCGGAACACGGCCAGCACCAGCACCAAGAGCCACACGCTGGGGGTGAGGATCGAGCTGATGATGATCACCGTGTAGAGGAACGGCAGGCCGCTCCAGATCTCGACGAAGCGCTGGCCGTAGATGTCGACGCGCCCGCCGAAGAAGCCCAGCACCTGGCCGATCGACATGCCGATCAAGTACGACAGCACGACGACGCCCAGCCCGAAGGTGATCGAGATGCGGAAGCCGTAGCACAGCCGCGCGAACACGTCGCGCCCGCGGTTGTCGGTGCCCAGCCAGTGGTGCGCGTTCGGCGCGTGGGGCGGGCGGCCCTCCAGGTGCGGCTCGCGCAGCAGCGACTCGTTCGGGTGGTAGGGGTACAGCGGCATCATCAACCAGCTGTCGCTGCCCGCCTCCTCCCAGTCGCGTTGCAGTCCGCGGTAGTCGGCCTCTCCGATACGTCGTTGCCCGAAGTCCGTCGCGGCGTGGTAGCCGGACAGCGCGGGGAAGGTCCACTCGCCCTCGTGGCTGACGATGAGCGCGCGGTTGTTCATGAACAGCGGCAGCGCGAAGCTCAGCAGGTAGAGCACCACGAGCGCCAGGAAGCTGTACCAGCCCCGCTTCATCGAGCGGAAGCGCCGCCAGCGACGGCGGAAGACGGACAGCGGCTTGTCTTCGGATCGTCCCACGGCGTGTTCCTCAGTCGAAGCGGATGCGGGGGTCGACCAGGACGTACAGCACGTCGCTGAGGATGTTGCCGAGTAGCATCAGGAGCGTGTTGATGACCAGCACGCCCATCACGACCGCGTAGTCACGACCGAGGATCGACGTGAAGCCGAGCAGGCCGATGCCGTCGATGTTGAAGACCTTCTCGATCAGGTAGCTGCCGGCCATGATGATCGACAGCGCGTGGCCGAGGCCCGTGCACAGCGGGATCAGCGAGTTGCGCAGCGCGTGCACGAGGATCACCCGGCGCTCGCCCAGGCCCTTCGCGAACGCCGTCCGCACGTAGTCCTGGCCCAGGTTCTCCATCAGCGAGTTCTTCGTCAGCACGGTCAGCGTGGCGAAGCTGGCCGCGGAGTACGCGATGACGGGCAGCACCATGTGATAGGCGATGTCCATCGCCTTGCCCCACAGTGACAGGTTCGCGAAGTCGTCCGACTCTGTGCCGCCCAGCGGGAAGATGTTCCAGAAGCTGCCCCCGCCGAAGAGGACGAGGAGCACCGCGCCGAGCGCCCAGCCGGGGATCGAGTAGCCGATGAACACCGTCGCGCTCGAGAGGATGTCGAACTTCGACCCGTGCCGCACCGCCTTCGCGACGCCCAGCGGGATGCAGACGAGGTACGCCAGCAAGAAGCCCGTCAGGCCGAAGCGGATGCTGATCGGGAAGCGCTGCACGATCAGGTCGATGACCGGCACGCCGTACTTGTACGAGTCGCCCAGGTCGAGGGTCAGCAGGCCCGACCAGGTCTTCGACCAGATGTCGGGCGCGGTCTCGGTGCGCGCGTTGCCGTCCGCATCCGTCCAGTCGTAGATCGAGCCGCCGACGGGCACCGCGCCGTCGCGCGTGACGTGCAACGTCGTGATCGTGCCCGCGCCCGGCGCGACGATCTCCTGCGAGACGGTCGTGGGCGACGCCGGACCTTCGGTCGGCGGTTCGACCATGCGCAGGCGACCGATCGCCTGGCCCTCGGTGACCGCCTCGCCGGGTTCGACGTACCACCCGACGACGATCGCCTCGTCGACGTCGACGCCGAACACGCCGCGCTCGTCCAGGTTGAGCGGACCCAGGAATTGCAGGTACTGGCGCCACAAGGGCCAGTCGAAGTGGAAGTGCTTCTCCAGGTCGGCGAGCGCTTCCGGCGGGATGTCGACGCTGCTGGTCGCGTCGCCGCCGCCGGACGAACCACCCTCGCCGCCGCCGCCGGACTGCAGCTGGAGGATCATCTGGTCGATCGGACCGCCCGGCACGAAGCGGGTGATTCCGAAGACCAGCATGGTGATCCCGAGGAAGGTCGGGATCAGGAGCAGGAGTCGACGCGCGAAGTAGGCGGCCATGTCGGGGGGGGAGGCGGGCTCCGCGCGTCTTCGGCGCGCCGCGAGTGGCGGCGCGCCGGACGGTCACGGAGCGGTGCGGCCTACTTGCGGTTCGCTTCGTGCCAGCGCGGCCAGAACTTGTGCTGGATCGGCTGGGTCTCGAGCGTCTTCGAGGGGTCCGCCATCGCGGCCTCGAGCGCGGCCTTCTTGGCGGGGTCGATCCACCAGCTGTACATCATGTCCTCGCGGTCGTTCGTGCGCCACACGCCGAAGTTGGGCTGAGAGAACTTGTTCCAGTACATCACGCGCTGGCACGGGCTGAACCAGCCGAGCGCGTAGGGGTGCGCGGCGTACACGATGCCGTCGATCTTGCGGATGATCTCGGCGCGACGCTGCACGTCCATCTCGACGTCGTACTCGTCGCACAGCTCGTCGACGCGCGGGTCGGAGAAGGCCGTCACGTTGTTGTTGTCGACGGTCGCGGCCATCTTGCCGTGGAAGGACGTCTCGGGGTTCGGGAACACGAGCGCGCCCCAGGCCGCCGACGCGATGTCGTACTTGCGCTGACGCATGTTCTGCCAGTGCGTCGCCGGGTCGATCAGCTTCAGGTTCAGCTCGATGCCGGCCTGGCGGCAGTCCGACTGGAACTGCGTCAGGTGGCGCTCCGAGCCCTTGCTGCGGTAGATCAGCTCGAACGAGAGGCGCTCGCCGTCCTTGACCAGGAAGCCCTCGCCGTCGCGCTCCTTCCAGCCCATCTCCTCGAGCAGCTCGACCGCCGCGAAGGGGTCGTAGTGGATCGGCTCGTTCTCCATGTTCTGGTACGTGCCGCCCTGCCAGTAGCTCTGCAGCGCGCCGTACTCGTTGAAGAACAGCTCGTCGATGAACAGCTCGCGGTTGTAGAGGTACGCGAGCGCCTTGCGCATGCGCACGTCGTCGAGCGGCGGGCGCGTCGTGTTCAGCGCCTCGCCCGACGTGCCGATCGGCGCGTCGTTGTAGAACTTCTGCTTCTGGATCAGGCCGCGCTTCAGCGGCTCGACCTTGCTGGGCACCAGCTCCTCGACCCACCACTGCGAGCGGTTCACCCACAGGTAGTCCAGCTCGCCCTTCTTCGCCTTCTCGAAGGCCAGGTTGTCGTCCTGCACGACGACGAAGTGGTACTCGTCGAAGTTGTACGCGCCGGTCCAGGCGGGGTTGTCCTTCGCCCACCAGTCGTCGCGCCGCGTCAGCGTCAGCGACTTGTTCATCACCACGTCGTCGTCGCGCAGCGTGTACGGGCCGGTGACGGCCGTGTACTTGTTCTGGTACTTCTCCAGGTACTCGTCGCCGGGGATCGAGATCTCGTGCGCCGGGAAGATCGCCATCGACGAGCCGAAGTACAGCAGGTTGCGCCAGTTCAGCTCCTTCGCCGTCACCTCGACGATGTACTTCGACTTGGCGACCGGCGGGTTGAGCTTGCCGTAGACCAGCTGGTCGGAGGGGAACAGCAGGCGCTCGTCCATGTGCATCGCGAAGGTCGCGAGCACGTCCGCGGACGTCACTTCCTTGCCGTCGCTCCAGCGCGCCTCCGGGTTGATCCGGAAGGTGAACGTCATCTGGTCCTCGGAGACCTTCCAGTGCGTCGCGAGCCGCGGGATGTACTCCAGCGTGATCGGGTGGACCATCAGCAGGCCCTCCTGACACAGGTCGCGCGCGCGGTAGTTGAAGGTCAGGTTGTAGTCCTTGCCCGCCAGGCGCAGCGTCGCCGGCCAGCTGACGAGGCGCATCGTGATGCGCCCGCCCTTCACCGCGTCCGCGCTGCCGATCGCCGGGAACGTCATGCGCGTCTCCCAGCCCTCACCCGTGAAGCCGGGACCGCCCAGCTCCGCCGGCACGCTCGGATCACCGGCCGCGGGATCCCACGCGTAGGTGACGTTCGGGATCTCCAGGTCGTACGACTCCGGCTCGTACTCCGGCATCTCGCGGCCGTCGTCGAGCGGGCCGTTCAGGCCGCCGAGCGCGGGCACCTCGTCCGCCGCCGCGACGCCCACCGACGCCGCCGCGCCGCCCGAGGCCGAGGTCGACGACGCCGCGGCCGAGCCGGACGTCGCGCCCCCTCCTTCGCTCCCTCCGCAGCCCCCCAGCCACAGGATTCCGGTCGAGACGGCGAGGGCGAGCAGGAGCGGGGAGCGGGTCTTCATCGTGTCAGGGTTCGGTTCGAGGGGTGGAGGCGGCGCGCCAAGCGCCCGTGAGGGGCAAGGATTCTAGCGACTGCGGCCTCGTCGCGCTGGCGGAACGGCCCCCCGGAGCACGCGGCCGATCCCGCCCGCCGGTCCGCCGGCGAACTCGACAGGCGAGGACCGTATCCTGTCGCACCCTCCCGCGCCCTACGCGCATCGCGGGCCCTTAGCTCAGTCGGTCAGAGCAGGCGACTCATAATCGCTCGGTCGCAGGTTCGAGTCCTGCAGGGCCCACCACCGCGCTCGGCTCGCGCGCCGTTCACGGCCGCAGCTCGAACCAGTACCGCAAGCACGGCCCGCCCGTCGCGCTGCCGAGGCCGTCGCGGTCGCGCACGCCGCCGTTCGCCTCGATCACGGCGATGGACGCGGGGTTGGTCGCGTCGGTGGTGACGAGCGCGCGCGTCTCGCCCAGGTCGCGCAATTCGCGGAGCGCGAGGGCGAGGATCCGCTTGCCGTGTCCGCGGCCGCGGCGGTCGCTGCGCACGGCGTAGCCGATGTGGCCGCCGTGCTCGAACAGCGCGTCGTTCAAGCGGTGACGAACGCGCACCATGCCGACGACCTCGCCGCGCGCGTCGCGGGCGAAGAAGGTCGTCATCGGCACGTAGCCGTCGGGCACGTCGCCGGCGGCCTCGCGCACGCACCTGGCGAGGTACTCGACGGCGGTCGCGTCGCCGGTCCCGACGGGGGTGCCGCCGAAGCCGTTCGCGCCCGCGCCGATGTCGGCGAGGAGCGCGTCCAGGCCATCGAGGGGAGGGAGGGCCGCTGGGATCAGCTCGAGCATGGGGAGAGCGTACTTCGAGCGCGCGGACGCCGCGTTGACGGTCGTGATCAGTCCCCGCGCCTGTACGTGACGCCGACGGCCGCCGCCGTCGCCGCCGCCAGGCCCCAGAACACCGGCAGGAAGCCGCCCCAGCCGGGCGCCATCGCGTTCGCGCCGGTTTGCCACAGAGACGCGGCGTAGACGGCGTTGCCGCAGAGGATCGACGCGATCGCGGCGCTCGCGGTGAAGCGCTTCCAGCGGACGCCGAGCAGCAGCGTGGGCACGAGCGTCACGTACCCGCTGAAGGCGATCGCGGCGTTCGAGAAGATCGAGTCGTCGCCGAGCCGCCACAGCGCGTAGGTCGCGGCCGCGATCGCCACGCCGAACCACCGGCCGCGCGCGACGTCGCGGCCCTCGCGGCGGTTCGGCATGAAGGGGTCGATGACGTCGCGGGTCAGCATCGAGCCCAGCGTCAGGATCTGCGCGTCCAGCGTCGACATGACCGCGGCGAGGACGGCGACGAAGCCGAGCGCTTGCAGCGCGGGCGGGAAGGCGTCCGCGACCATCAACGCGAAGACGCCGTCGGACTCCTTGCCCTCGAGGCCGGGGAAGGCGACGGCGCCGAACACGCCGATCATCACCGCGGGCACCCACAAGAGGATGAGCGCGAAGGGGTAGAGGCGGCAACTCGTGCGGATCGCGCGTTCGTCGCGCGCGGACATCAGGCGCACGAGCATGTGGGGGAACGCGATCACGGTCAGCGAGATCGCGAGGCTCCATGACGACCAGGCGGCGGGCGCGAAGAGGCCGGTGCTCGGCAGCTCGTAGAGGTCGGGGCGCTCTGTGGCGACGCGCTCGAAGGCGCCGAACAGACCGCGGTCGCCGCCGACGTGGCGGCCGAACAGCACGAAGGCGAGCAGCATGAAGCCGAGGAACAGCGCGCCCTGCAGCACGTTCGTCCACGCCGTCGCGCGCATGCCGCCGAGCGAGGTGTAGAAGAGCGCGACGCCGAGCACCGCGGCGCCGCCCAGCTCGCTCGACACCGCGCCGCCCGTGGCGCCGCTGAGCGTCACGGCCGCGCCGTCGACCGCGGTGACCATGTAGGGCAGCGTGTAGACGGTGTAGACCGCGAACAAGAGCAGGCCGACGGCGCGCGAGTCGAGGCGCCTGGCGTACAGCTCCGCCGGCGTCAGCGCGCCGAGGTCACGCGCGAGGCGCCGCGCGGGCACGCCGATCGCCCAGAAGGTCAGCGGTACGACGAGCGCGACGAGCGGCGCGTTCACGCTGAAGGTGCCGACGCCCAGGTGGTAGGCGAGGCCCGGCACGCCGACCAGCACGAAGGCGGTGCAGTTCGTGCCGAACAGCGCCATGAACAGCACCGCGGATCCGAGGCCGCGACCGGCCAGGAAGTACTCCTCGGGCGAGCGGCTCGCGCGGCGCGTGGCGAGCCAGCCGGCGCCCAGCACGAGCGCCGCGTAGATCGCGATCGCGGACCAGAAGGCGGCGTCGTTCACGCGGCGTCCTCCTCGTCCGCGCGCCAGACGCGCGCCGTGAAGAACCACAGCCAGGCCGCCGCGAGGAGCATCCAGGCGACGCGCCACAGGAGCTCCACGGGCAGGGCCCCCGCGATCGCACCGCGGGGGCCCTGCAACCAGAAGTCGTGGTGGAGGAGCGCGAGCGCCAGGCCGCCGGCCCAGGCGATGACCGCGTCCCGCCGTCGCACGGCGCTACTCCTCGTGCGACATCATCTCGGCGAGGTAGTGCTTCACGCCGATGTCCTCGAGGATGCCGAGCTGCGCCTCGACCCAGTCGAGGTGGCCTTCCTCGTCGACGAGCGCTTCCTCGGCCAGGTGGCGCGTGCCGTTGTCGCCGGCGTCGCGCGCGAGGGCGACGAGCTCGTTGAGCGTCTTGACCTGACCCGCCTCGAGCTCCAGCGCGAGCTGCAGCTGCTCCGGGATCGTCTCCCCGACCTTCACCGGGTTCAGGCGCTGCATGTTCGGCACGCCCTCGAGGAACAGGATGCGCTCGATGACCTCGTCCGCGTCCTTCATCTCTCCCATGGAGAGCTCGCGGAAGTGGTGCGCCATCTTCTTGTAGCCCCAGTTCTCGCACATCTTGTAGTGCACGTAGTACTGGTTGATCGCGGTCAGCTCGGCGGTCAGGAGAGCGTTGAGGCTCTCGATGATCTCTTTCTTGCCCTTCATGGTCTCGTCTCGGGATGCGGCGTCGGTGGAGGTGCGACGGAGCAGTCTAACCGCGACGGCGGCGCGCTCACCGGCGGGCGCGCCGAAAGGGGAGGGACGCGCCGCGACGGCGACGCGTCCGCGCTACTGACGCTCCTCGACGGCGGGGCGGGCCGCCTCGCGGACGGCGCCCTCGCGGAGGAGTTGCTGCACGGCGGGCAGGCACCCGCGGCAGGCCGAACCGGCGCGGCAGGAGCGCGCGACGTCGGCGGTGGACTCGCCCCGCGCGGCGGCTTCGCGCAGCTCGCGGTCGGAGATCCCGTGGCAGTGGCAGATGATCATGGCTCGGGGGGCGGGGCCCTCGGCCCCACGTCGGAATCCTATGCAATTGAGAATCAGTCGCAAGTGCAGCGGTGGCTTTTTCGACCGGAAGTCGGCGCGAACTGGAGGCGCCGCGGGGTGGTCCCCCTCAGCGGCGGGTGGGGGCTAGGGATGGGCCGCGAGGCCTCGCGCGCCCCCGGATCGCCCCTCCCGGGGCCGCCAGGCCGGATCCCGCCCCCGCCTCGCGCTCGATTGGCGCGGCCTTCACCCGCCGTTCACGGGCCGTCTTAACAATCCGCGGCCTTCCAGGACCCCGACCCGGACCCCGCCATGCGCCCCATCGCCCTGATCCTCGCGCTCTCCCCCGCCCTCCCCGGCCTCGCCGCCTGCTCGGACGCCGGCTCCACCCCCGTCGCCGCCGCCGACGGCGCGCAAGCGTCCGCGAACGACGACGCGAGCGCGCCCGCGGAAGCGGTCGCCGCGTGGCAGCGCGAGCTGCTCGACCTCGCGTTCGACCTGGCCGCGCAGTTCCCGCTGAACCCGCACCACAAGGACCGCGGCCGCGCGGAGGAAGTCGTCGTGCTCGCGTGCCTCGACCTCGACGCGCCGGAGCTCGCGCTGGAGTACAACGCGCGCGTCAGCAACTGGCGCCGCGGCGCGGGCTACGCGGACATCTCGGCCTACATGGTCGAGCAGGGGATGGTCGAGCGGGGCGAGGTCGACGCCGACCGCATCGCCGACTACCTCGCCGAGGCGCGCCGCATCGCGCCGACCGCGGAAGGGTGGCGCAAGGACCGCATCCTCGCGAAGGTCGCGCGCGCCTACGCGCTGCAGGGCCTGGACGCGCAGGTGGCGCAGGTCGCGTCGGGCATCTCGGCGATCGAGGCGAGCCGCGTCACCGAGGCCTACGCCGGCCGCGTCGACGCCGCCGGCGCGCGCCGACAGGTCCAGGCGATCGACGCGCTCGTGAACACGGCGACGCTGGAAGAGGTGCGCGGCGCGCTCGACGCTTGCGTCGCGCTGCACGCGCGCTTCTACGAGGACGAAGCGCTGCGCGGTGAGATCGAGGCGTCGATCATGGACAACATCCACAAGGTGCCGCTCGACATGCGCATCGAGGTCCTCTACGCGCTGGCCGACAACGAGCTGGAGCGCGACGCCGCGGAGCGCGCGATCGCGCGCCTGGACACCGCGGCCGAGTGGCGCGGTTCGGCGCACTGGCCCGCGGAGTACGGCACGCCGCTGGCGGCGGGCGAGGCCGCGCGCCGCTACCTGGCGGGCGACACGAAGGAAGGGCTGGCGCTCTTCGCCGCGGCGCGCGCCGACTACGAGCGCGACGTCGAGGCGGGCATCCTGGTCGACTTCTTCCGCCGCGAGGCGCTGCTGCCCCTGGCCGAGGCCTACCTGCACGCCGGGCTCCGTGACCGCGCGGTGGAGACCTATCGCGAGGCCGTCATCGAGAGCGGCAAGAACGCGAACGCGCGCCCGCGCACCGACGACATGGTTGCCGTGATGTGCTCGATGGCCGCGAACGGCGTGGAACCGGACGAGGCGCTGCTCGAGCGCATCCACGCCACGGCCGACGCGATCCGCGAGACCTGGGCGAAGCGCGACGCGCAGTAGGCGGGAACGTACGGAGCCGGGCTCGTTCTTTCACCGGCGCGCGGTGCGCTGCAGCCGCCTCGGGCGGCTGCAGCGCACCGCGCGCCGGTGAAAGA
>JAUHYB010000063.1 GCA_030426745.1 bacterium | reverse complement strand
GTTCGAGCGCCACGACCTGCGGCTCGTGCGCGAGCTCGACCCGGGCGAGCTGCCCGACTACGTGGGCTCGGACGAGAAGCGCAAGGGCGACCTGGCCGGGCTCCTGTCGATGGTGCGCTTCGCGAGCGCGGACGACAGCTGCCGGCGCGTGATGCTGGCGCGGCACTTCGCGCTGGATGAGCCCGACACGCCTTGCGGCGCGTGCGACGTTTGCGCCGACGCCGACACCTGGCGCGGTCGTTCGTTCACCGCGCGCGCCGTGACACGCGCAGCGGACGAGCGCGAGAACGCCGCGCCGCGCGCCGAAGCGAACGCGCCGTGGGCGCGCGGCGACTGGGTGCGCGTCGGTCGGTCGGGCCTCGCGCAGGTCGTGCGCGTCGACGGAGACGGCGACCGCGTGACCCTCGTGATCGAGGACGCGCGCGACCTCCGCCGGCGCACCGTCGACCCGCGCCGGCAGCGCGTCGAGAAGCTCTGACGCCCGCGCGGCAAGGCAGCAGGCGAGCCGCGCTGCCGCCGGTCCGCGAGAGCGGCGCGTCCTCGGCGCGGTCGGATCGCTCGCGCACGGATCGCGACGCTCACGAGGAGGGTCGCGGGGGATCAGGCACCTCCGCGTCGCCCCGCTCGCGAGCGGCCGGGCCCGTTCGGTGTCGGCGGGACGAACGGGGTCCGGTGGAGTGTCGGTGGTCGCCGCGTGGACCGCGGGGATCGCTCGGGTCGGATCGAAATGCGAGTTCGAATTGTGGCGCGTGTTTCCGGAGGGGTCGCCCTCTCATGTGCGAGGGGGCGCGTTGCCAGGATCCGAACATCGCTCCTACACTGCGCCCTCGCGGCGGGCCCCAGGGGGGGACCGCGCTCCTTCCGCGGAGCGTGGCGTCGCGACCGAGCGCGGCCCTCCGCGTCGTCGCTCGCGCCCGGGGTCCGCGTCCTGGGAGCGAGTCGGCGCGCGCCGCGCACTCCATCCACCGACGACCGGACCGCCGCTCCTCCCCCGTGCGGCACCGGCACCGCACCATGACCGCCACCGCTCCGTTCGCCCGCTTCTTCTCCGCCGTCTCGATCGTCGCGCTCTCCGGCTGGGCGCACGCCGACGAGCTCGTCCTGGATCCCATCGCCGCGGACCTCGGCCAGCTGCCGCGGCTCGTGGACGTGTCCGTACCGCGCTTCGACCCCGCGCTCGGTGTGTTGCAGTGCGTGCAGATGGACGTCTTCGTCGACGTGGAGGGCGGCTACGGCTTCGAGAACACCTCGTCGTTGCCGTGCTCGGTCTCGAGCCACCTGACCGTGCGGCTCAGCTTGACGCCGTCGGGGACGACCGGCGTGGGTCCGATCGAGTGTCAGGTCGTCGGCGATCAGCGGAACGAGCCGCTCGCGGCCTTCGACGGCATGCAGGACTGCCGCGGCCCGTCCGGCGTCTCGATCCCCGTGAGTTTGCAGGGCTCGTGCGGGGGCCTCGAGATGTGCGGCGACGACATCGCGTCCTTCATCGGCGCGCCCGGATCGCCCGGCACGGTCACGCTCGACGCGCTGGGGTCGTTCGACTTCGGCAGTCAGGGCAGCCCCTGCATCCCGGTGCCCTGTCACGACATCTCGGGCAACTTCCTCCTGACCGTGACCTACCACTACGCCGCCGGCACGCCCGACGCGGCGACGACGCCCGAGGACCAGTGCGTCGACCTCGACGTGGTGGCGAACGACTGCCCGACGGGCGCGTGCGACGGGTGCGCGTGCACGCTCGATCCGAGCACGCTGCAACTCGTCACGCAGCCGGCGCGGGGAACGGCGCAGCTCCTGGGCGGCGGCGTGGTGCGCTACTGCCCCGAGGACGACGTCTGCGGCGCGGACGCCTTCCAGTACCGCGTGGCGGACGGGGACGGCAACTGGACGCCGCCCATCGACGTCACGGTCACGATCGAGCCCGAGAACGACTGCCCGGTCGCCGTCGCCGACGCCGCGACGACGCCCGAGGAGGCGGCGGTCTGGATCGACGTGCTGGCGAACGACTTCGACGCGGACGCGGGCGCGGCCTGCGGCGAGGCCTGGGACGCCTCCAGCGTCGAGATCACCGTCCCGCCGGCCCACGGCACGGCCGTGCCCGCGCCGGACGGCCGCGTGCGCTACACGCCGGACCCGGACCACTGCGGACCCGACCAGTTCTCCTACCGCGTCTCCGACGCCGCCTGCGCGTCGAACGACGCCGTGGTCTCCGTCGACGTGACGCCGGTCAACGACGACCCCGTGGCGTTGCCCGACGCCGTGACCATCGCGGAGGACGCCATGGTCACGATCCCGGTGCTGGCCAACGACTCCGACGTCGACGACGGCACGAGCTGCGGCGCCGGGATCGACGTGAGCTCCCTCGAGCTGCTCTCGATGCCGAGCCTGGGCGTCGCGCAGCCGATGGTCGACGGCACCGTGATGTACCGCGCGACGATCGGGGCGTGCGGCGTGGACACCTTCACCTACCGCGTCGCCGACGAGGCGGGCGCCACGGCCGAGGCGATGATCACGGTCACGATCGACGCCGTGAACGTCGCGCCGGTCGCGGCGCCGGACTCCGCGGTCGCGCTGGAGGGCCAGGCGACGCTGGTACCGGTGGCCGCGAACGACGCGGACGGCGACGAGGGGTCGGGCTGCGGCTCGGGCCTGGACGTCGCCTCGATCCTGATCCACACGCCGCCCTCGGGCGGCACGGCCGTGCCGAACGGGGCGGGCGGCGTGGTGTACACGCCGATCGAGGGGCGCTGCGCGCAGGACTCCTTCCAGTACACGATCGCCGACTTCGCGGGCGAGCGTTCGGCGCCCGTCCTGGTGCAGGTCGACGTGCAAGCGGTGAACGAGTGCCCGGTCGCGAACGACGACGCGTGGAGCGTCGACGAGGGGCGCACGGTCACGGTGCCCGTGCTGGCGAACGACGTCGACCCCGACACCGGATCCGGCTGCGGCGCGGAGATCGTGCCGGCGTCCGTGACGCTGGTCACGGGGGCCGCGAACGGCACGGCCCAGGCCCTGCCTGGCGGCGGCGTGCGCTACACGCCGAACCCGGGCTTCTGCGGCGAGGACAGCTTCCGCTACCTGGTCGCCGACGCGGACGACTGCGTGTCGAACGTGGCGACCGTCACGATCACCGTCGCGCCCGTGAACGCGTGCCCGGTCGCCGTGCGCGACGTGACCAGCACGAACGAAGGGCAGGCCGTCGTCGTCGCGGTGCTCGCGAACGACTCGGACGAGGACGACCTCTCCGGCTGCGGCGGCGGCATCCTGATCGGGACGGTGCAGGTCGACGTGCCGCCCGCGAACGGAACGGCCGAGTTCGTGCCCGGCGGCACGATCCGCTACGTGCCGAACGAGGACTTCTGCGGCATCGACACCTTCCAGTACTCGGTCGCGGACGAGGACGGGTGCCGCTCGAACCCGGCGCTGGTGCGCGTGAAGGTGAGCCCCGTCAACGTGGCGCCCGTCGCCGTGCAGGACACGGCGTTCGGCTACGAGGACGAGCCGCTCGTCATCGAGGTGCTGGCCAACGACTCCGACGCGGACGCCGGCACGGACTGCGGGGGCGACATCGTCCCGTCGACCGTGACGGTCGTGATGGCGGCCGTGCACGGCGCGACCACCGTCGACGCTGCCGGCCGGGTGGTCTACACCCCGGAACCGGACTACTGCGGATCCGACCAGTTCACCTACCAGGTGTCGGACGCCGGCGGCCTGACCTCCGCGCCGGTGCGCGTGCGGCTGAAGCTGTTGCCCGACAACGACTGCCCGACGGCGGTCGCGGACAGCGCGACGACGCCCGAGGACACGCCGGTCCTGATCGACGTGCTGGCGAACGACTCCGACCCCGACGACGGCACGTGCGGCGCGGGGATCGAAGGCGCGATGGTGGAGTTCGTCGCGCTGCCGCTGCACGGCCAGGCGGTCGTCGACGCGTCCGGCGCGGTGCTGTACGCGCCGGACGAGGACTACTGCGGCCAGGACGGCTTCCGCTACTCCGTGCGCGACGCCGCGGGCTGCTTGAGCCCGTCGACCGTCGTGATGATCCAGGTCGAGCCCCAGGACGACTGCCCGGTCGCGCTGGACGACGCCTACTCGCTGGCCGAGCGCGACGTGGTCGAGCTCGACGTGCTGACGAACGACTACGACCCCGACGGCGCGGGCGAGTGCGGCAGCGCGATCGATCCGTCCACGGTGACGATCGTGTCCGCGCCGGACCGCGGCTCGCTGACCGCGCTGCCGAACGGCCGCGTGCGTTACGAGGGCTTCGACGAGGAGTGCGGCACGGACGAGTTCCGCTACGTCGTCATGGACGAGTCGGGCTGTCCGTCGAACGAGGCGGTCGTCACGCTGACGATCTCGCCGGTCAACGCGCAGCCGATCGCCCGCGACGACTTCGCGCAGTCGCTGGAGGGCGCGGCGATCGAGATCGACGTGCTGAAGAGCGGCCTGCCCGAGGAGGACTACGACCCCGACGGCAACAACGCGCTCTGCGGCTCGCCGCTGGACCCGTGCAGCGTCACGCTGATGACGCCCGCCGGCTCGGAGCTCAGCCTGGGCAGCCTGCAGTCGGTCGGCTGCGGCCGCTTCCTGTACACGCCGACCGACGCCCCCGGCGCCGGGCAGACGTGGACGGACCGCTTCCGCTACACGGTGCAGGACAAGGAGGGGCTCGAGTCCGACCCCGCGGTCGTGACGATCGAGCTGCTCGGCCCGCGCCCCGAGGCGCCGGTCGCGGTGGACGACTACGCCATCACCGACTTCCCCGCCCCGGTGGAGATCGACGTGCTGGCGAACGACTCCGACCCGAACGACGACCTGCTGCCCGGCAGCCTGATGATCGTCGACCCGCCGGACTGCGGCGAGGCGATCGTGCAGGGCGGCGTGGTGGTGTTCACGCCCGAAGACGGCGCGTGCGGCGAGTGCTCGTTCACGTACTCGATCGAGGACGAGACCGGCCTGCAGGCGACCGCGACGGTCACCGTCGACGTGCACTGCGAGTGCGCGATCGGCCCGCGCGATCGCCGGCGCCCCGGCAGCTTGCTGCTGTACCCGCAGTTCGACAGCCGGGAGGGCGCGACGACCTTCGTGACGGTCACGAACGTCGATACGCAGAACGACGTCGAGGTCGAGTTCTACTACGTGAACGGCGCGGACTGCTCGCACTTCGACCGGCGCCACACGCTGACGCCGAACGACACGCTGACGGTGCTGGCGGAGTACCACCACCCGAACGCGGAGGAGGGCTACCTCTACGTCTTCGCCAGGGATCCCGACACGGGCGTCCCGATCGTGCACAACGGCCTGATCGGCCAAGTGCTGATCCTGGACGGCATCGAGATGGACGGCCTGGAGTGCAACGCGGTGTCCTTCCGGGGCGTCGGCGCGCACGGCTTGCCGACGGACCTCGACCAGGACGGCGTCCGCGACCTGAACGGCCTGGAGTACGAGGAAGCGCCGGGCGAGATCCTGATCCCGCGCTTCTTCGGACAGCAGGTCGGCCAGTTCGAGAGCGAGCTGGTGCTGGTCGCGCTGACCGGCGGCGACGCCTTCGAGACGCTGCTGTACTTCGAGATCTTCAACGACAACGAGGTGCTGTTCAGCCGCGAGCACGAGTTCACCTGCTGGGAACGCCTGCCGCTGCTGGACCTGAGCGGCGCGACGTCGAACCAGTTCCTGTCGCTGCTCGAGGAGGACGACCCGCTCGAGATCCTGGGCGCCGCCGGCGCGCAGCAGGCGGGCTGGATGCGCATCCAGGGCGACCTGGCGCAGTCCAACACGACCGTCATCCCGGACCCCGCCTTCTACGCGGTGCTCGTCGAGCGCAACGGCCAGGGACGCGCGTCGTCCGACCTGCCGTTCGAGGCCTGCTCGAACGCGAACGGCGACCTGTCGCCGTCGGGCCTGAACGGCGACACGGACTGAGCCGGGCTCACCCGAACGAACGCGGCGCCGGTCCCGGGAAGGAGGCCGGCGCCGCGGGGCGTCGTGGGGGGTCAGCGCGGACTACAGGTGATGCACCGGGCCGGCCTGGTCGACGGCCGCGCGCAGCGTGCGGCGCACGTAGACCGGCACCATCGCGCGGCGGTAGTCGTGGTCGCCGGGGATGTTCGGCATCGGCTTGCACTGCTTCGCGGCCTGCGCGCAGACGTCGTCGACCGCGGCCGCGAAGTCCTCGGTCGAGGTCGACGACACACCGCGCAACGAGTCCGCGACCTTCTTGATGCGCACGGGGCGCGCCTGCAGCGCGGTGACGACCACGTCGCCGTCCGTCACGACCCCCGCGTCGTCCAGGTCGACGCGCGCCGCGACGCCCAGCAGGGGGAAGTCGATCGAGCCGCGGTCGCGCAGCTTGCCGTAGGCGCCGCGGTGGCCGGCGGCGGGCTTCGGCAGGCGGATCGTGTGCAGGACCTCGCCGGGCTCGACGTGCTTGTTCACGATCCCGTCGGCGCGCCAGAAGTCGTCGACGGCGACGGTGCGCTCACCGTCCGGGCCGCGCAGCACGAGCTCCGCGCCCAGCGTCATCAGCGCCGGCACGCTGTCGTTGCTGGCGGCCGCGACGCACTTGGACCCGCCCTTCACGACGTGGCAGGTGTCGCCGTCCTTCTTCAGGCAGAAGCCCAGCGACTTCCGCCAGAAGTACGTCTGGTTGTACCACTGGCAGCGCGTGTCCAGCATGACGTTGCCGCCCAGCGTGCCCATGTTCCGCAGCTGCGGCCCGGCGACGAGCGAGACGGCTTGCGCCAGCGCGGGGTAGCGCTCGATCAGGAGCTCGTCGGTCGCGAGGTCCGACAGCGTCGTCATGGCGCCGATGTCCACGCCGGCGTCCGTCTCGCGCACGCCGCGCAGCTCGTCGACGCCGGCCAGCGACACGAGCACGCGCGGCTCGAACAGTCGGTGCTTCATGTTCGGCACCAGGTCGGTGCCGCCGGCGATCAGCATCGCCGCGTCGCCGTGTTCGGCGAGCAGGGCGACGGCCTGGTCCAGCGTGCGCGGGTTCGCGACCTCGCAAGTGGGGAGGCGAAGCATCAGCGGGCTCCTTTCTCACTCGCGACGGCCTGCGCCTCGCGCTGGGCCGCCAGCGCGGCGAGCACCTTGCCCGGGGTGAACGGCAAGTGCGTCAATCGAATGCCGACCGCGTCGAACACCGCGTTCGCGATGGCGGGGATCGACGGGTGCAGCGGTCCTTCGCCGGCCTCCTTCGCGCCGTACGGCCCCTCGGGGTCGATCGACTCGATGATCAGCGCGGCCAGCTCGGGCGTGTCGACCGCCGTCGGGATGCGGTAGTCCAGCAGGCTGGGCCCCTGGTGCAGGCCGAAGCGGTTCACGTCGTGGTGCTCCAGCACCGCCTCCGCCGCGCCCATGTACGCCGAGCCCTCCATCTGGCCGGCGACCAGCATTGGGTTCAACGCGCGGCCGCAGTCGTGCGCGATCCAGACCTTGTCGACCGTGATGCGGCCGGTCTCCTCGTCGACCTCGACCTCCGCGACGTGCGCGGTGAACGAGTAGGCGGGCGACGCGCCGATCGTGCCGCCGCGGTAGTCACCGCCCAGCGTCGGCGTGTTGTAGGACCCGGTCGAGCCGAGCGTGTCGAAGCGCTCCTCCGCCAGGTGGAAGGCCTCGCGCGAGGACAGCGAGCGGTCGGCGTCCTCCAGGTCGATCACGCGGCCCTCGATCAGGCGCACCCGGCGGTGGTCGCAGTCCCACTCGGACGCGACGGCCTCGACGATCTGCGCGCGCAGCTTGCGCGCCGCGTCGATCGCCGCGTTGCCGACCATGAAGGTAACGCGCGACGAGTACGCGCCGAGGTCGACGGGGCACAGGTCCGTGTCCGCCGCGACGACGCGCACGTGGTCGACGTGGATGCCGAGTTCCTCCGCGACGAGGTAGGCGACGACCGAGTTCGACCCCTGGCCGATGTCGTTGCCGCCGGTGAACACCGTCACCAGGCCCGACCGGTCGACCTTCAGCTGGATGCCGGCCTGCGGCATCTTGTTCGGGTAGACCGGGTAGTTCGTGCCGGAGATGTACATCGACCCGGCGACGCCCAGCCCGCGACCGCGCGGCAGCTTGCCGTGGCGCTGCTTCCAGCCCGAGCGCTTCTCGACCTCGTCGAGGCACATCTCGAAGCCGTTCGACGTGATGCGTTGCCCGTTGACCGTCTCGGTGTCCGAGCCCTGGAAGTTGATGCGCCGGATCTCGATCGGGTCCAGGTCCAGCTTCTCCGCCAGCTGGTCGAGCTGCACCTCGAAGGCGAAACGCGGTTGCACCGAACCGTGGCCGCGCTTGGGCCCGCACGGCGGCTTGTTCGTGAACACGCGCGTCGAGTCGAAGCGGTACGACGGGAAGTCGTAGGGGCCGGTCAGCAACTGGCCGGAGTAGTAGGTCGTCACCAGGCCGAAGGACGAGTACGACCCGCCGTCGATCAGGATCTTCGCGTCGACGCCCGTCACGCGACCGTCGCGGCGCGCGGCCGTGCGGTAGCGCATGTGCATCGGGTGGCGGCCGCGGTGCGCGTAGAAGGCCTCCTCGCGCGTCCACAGCATCTTCACCGGGCGGCCGGTCTTCTGCGCGAGCTTCGCGGTGACGAACTCGAGGGCGAAGGGATCGGACTTGCCGCCGAACGCGCCGCCCAGCACCGGCTGGATCACGCGGATGCGCGCCGGGTCGAGCTCCAGCACGCGCGCCAGCGCGCGGTGCACGTAGTGCGTGATCTGCGTCGCCGACCACAGCGTCAGGTGACCGTCCGGCGTGACCTGCGCGACGGCGCAGTGCGTCTCGATCGGCGCGTGCGCGGTGCCGTGGAAGAAGTACTCGCCCTCCAGCGTCACCTCGGCCTCCTCGAAGGCCTTGTCCACCTCGCCGAACTCGAGCTCGACGTGCTTCGAGATGTTGTTGTTCTTCTTCGACGCGTGGATCGTCGGGTCGGAGCGCTCCAGCGACTCGTAGGGGTCGAGGTAGGCGTGCAAGACCTCGTACTCGACCTCGATCAGGTCCAGCGCCGCGTTCGCCGTGTCCTCGTCGACGGCCGCGACCGCGGCGACCTCGTCGCCGATGAAGCGCACCTTGTCGACGGCGAGGACGTTCTCGTCCTGCGTCCACGGGATCACGCCGTACTTGATCGGCAGCTCCGCGCCGACGAGCACGCCGTGCACGCCCTCCAGCGCCTCCGCCTTCGACGTGTCGATCGACACGATGTTCGCGTGCGGGTGCGGGCTGCGCAGGATCTTCGCGTGCAGCATGCCCGGCAGCTGGATGTCGTCGGTGTAGACGGCGGCGCCGGTCGCCTTCGCCATGCCGTCGACCTTGCGGTGCGGCTTGCCGATGACGCGGAAGTCGTCGCCCCAGGGCGCGCCCGGGCCGTGGCGGTCGCGGGCGGCCATCAGGCGTCCTCCCCGGTCGTCTCCCACGCGCGCGGCGTGGGCTCGAGGCCGGCGGCCTGGCACGCGACGCGCTCGATCGCCTGGTAGATCTGCGTGTATCCGGTGCAGCGGCACAGGTTGCCGGACAGCGCGTCCTGCATCTCGCGGCGGTCGGGGAAGGGCGTCTTGTCGAGCAGCGCGCGCGCCGACAGGATCATGCCCGGCTGGCAGAAGCCGCACTGCAGCGCGCCGCAGGCGTCGAACGACTCCTGCACCGGGTCCGCGCCCTCGCCGCCGCGGGCGCGGTGCGCCGGCGCGAGGCCCTCGATGGTCGTGACCTCACGGTCCTCGCAGGTGGCGGCGAGCTGCAGGCAGGACATCACCGGCTTGCCGTCGAGCAGCACCGTGCAGGCGCCGCAGTCGCCCTTGTCGCAGCCCTGCTTCGAGCCGGTCAGGCCCAGCTCGTACCGCAGCACTTCGAGCAGGGTCCAGTGCGCCGGAGCCGCGGTCCGGACCCGGTCTCCGTTGATTCGTAGGGAGAGGACACGCATGGCGACATTGTCCACGGCACCGCGAGCGGGGACAAGGCGCGATGGGCCTCCGCGCGGCGAATCGGCGGCGTTTCCGCGCGGTTCCGCGGCGTCGCGCCGGGCGTCGCGGCCGGCGATCGGCCGTTCCGCGCGCTCCGCGACCCTAGCCGCCGTACCCGCCGTAGCTCGACGGCGACCCGTAGGGGTCCGCCTGGTCGAGCGCGGCGTAGTCCTGGTAGCAGCGCACCGAGGCGGCGGCGAGCGGCAGCAGGACGAGCAGGACCCGGGCCAGGACGCGGCGCGCGCCCTCCGTCGTGCGCAAGGGCGGCAGGTCCGCGAGGAGCGCCAGGAAGGGCGCCGACGCGAGCAGCAGGGCGTCCGCCAAGTCGAGCCGCGCGTAGTAGTGCGCGGACAGTCCGACGCCGAAGCACAGGAGCCACGCGAGCCCAGCGCCGCCGCCGGCGAACCACGCGCCGGGTCGCAGCCAGGAGAGGACGACGGCCGCGCCCATGGCGGCCGCGAGCGCGCCGGCGAGCTGCGCGTAGCTGCCGGAGCTGCTCCACAGGCAGCAGACGGCGAGCGCGCTCGCGGTCGCCCACAGCACGAGCGGCGCGCCCGCGCCGGGCCGGATCCGCGCGATCCGCTCGACGGCGTACCAGCCGCCGAGCGCGAGGAGCAGCGCGATCCCGACCTCGGGGAACGGGCCGGCCAGGCCTCCCTCGCCCTCCCAGTGGTTCTCGTACTGCCGGCGCAGCAGGAGGAACACGAGCGCGCCGACGAACCCGACGCGCACGAGGAAGCGCGCTCGCGCGTGCAGCGCCTCGAGCGGCGAGATCAACGCGCCCGCGAAGGCGATCCACACCAGCCACTCGCGCGCGGCGGTGGGCTCCATCGGCGGGCCCTGGAACAGCCCGATGTCCGCGAGCACGAAGGCGGCGGCGACGGCCAGCGACGACACCCAGCGGGCCTCGCGCCGGAACCAGCCGCCGCCGAGGAAGGCCCAGGTGCACCCCGCCGCGAGGGCGGGGTACCCGAGGCCCCAGAGCAGGTCGCGGATCGGAGGCACGGAGCGCGCGTTACTTGCGGACGCCCTCGAGGCTGATCTCGATGAGCACCTCGTCGCCGACCGCGCCGTTCTCGATGCCCCAGGTCATGCCGAAGTCGCTGCGCTTGATCGTGAAGCTCGCGTGCAAGCCCGCGCGGTAGCCTTCCCAGGGGTCCTTGCCCTCGCCGACCTTCAGCGCGTCGAAGGCGACCTCGCGCTTCTTGCCGAGCATCTCGAGGTGCCCGGTGACGCGGTAGCGGTCCTCGCCGGTCTTCTCGATGGCGCTCGACGTGAAGGTCGCGTCGGGGAACTCGGTCGAGTTGAAGAAGTCGGGGCCCTTCAGGTGCGTGTCGCGCTTCTCGTTCTGGGTGTCGACGCTGGTCAGGTCGATCTCCATCTCGATCTTCGGCGTGTCGCCCAGGCGGAAGCTGCCGCTCATGCGGTCGAAGCGGCCGTGGGCGTAGGCGAGGCCGAGGTGCGTCGTGCGGAACAGGACGTGGGAGTGGGCGGCGTCGACGCTGAACTCGTTCGACTGGAGGGTGGGGGCGACGACCGCCGCGGGGCGGTTGGCGGCGACGGCGAAGCCGAGGCCCGCCAGCAACGGGGCGGCGGCGGCGGCGATGAGCAGGGTTCGGGTGCGCATGGCGGGTCTCTCCTGGGGAGCGGTGTGCGGCGGTCCGGGCCGGCGCGCGGGACCGTCCCGCGCGCGAAGCGCGGCCCTACGCTGGCAGCGGCGGCGTGTGATCGCAAGCGCGAGCCTTTTCGCCCGCCACGGAGCCGGACGGCGGAGGCGTCGGGGTGGCGAGAGGGGGGCGTTCGCGTTCGGCCCCGGGCCCTACGCGCCGGTCCCCGCGCCGGACGCGTCCGCGTGCTCGCGGATCGCCTCCAGGAAGACCGGGCCGAGCTCGGCGGCCTTCTTGTCGCCGACGCCCTTCACGGTGCGCAGCGCGGCGTCGTCCGTGGGCCGCTGGGCCGCGAACAGCGCCAGCGTGCGGTCGTTGAAGATCAGGTAGGGCGGCACGCCGCGCTCGCGCGCGAGCTTGCGGCGCAGGTCCTTCAGGCGCTGGAAGAGCTCGGCGTCGACCTCGCCGCCGGCCTCCTCGGCCGCCGCGGCGAGCGCGGACTCCGCGGACTTCTTGCGGCGCGTCGCCGGCGCGGTCTGCAGGCGGAACAGCACGGGTTCGGCCTCGCCGCGCAGGCACTTCACGCCGTCCTCGGAGAGGTGCAGCGTGGGGTAGTTGCCGCCGGTCGAGGCCAGGAAGCCCGACGCCAGCAGCTGTTCGATCCAGTGGCGCAGCTCGCGCGGCGCGTGGCCGCGCAGGATGCCGTGCGTCGTCAGCCGGTCGTGCCCGTACTGGCGGACGCGCGCCGTGTCGGCGCCGCGCAACACGTCGGTGATGTGCCCCGCGCCGAAGCGCTGGTCGCAACGCACGACGCACGACAGGATCTTCTGCGCGACGACCTTGGAGTCCTCGACCTGCTCGAGCTCGCCGAGGCACACGTCGCACGCGCCGCAGCCCTCCGGCGTCGCCTCGAACTCCTGGCCGAAGTACTCGACCAGGAAGCGGTGGCGGCAGACGGCGCCCGTCGCCATGCCCCACAGGTGACCGAGGCGCTCGAGGTTCGCGGACAGCTCGTCCTCGGCGCCGGTCGCGCCGTTCTCGACGGCCTCCTGCGTCGAGCGCTCCATCAGGTGCTTCCAGTTGTGGAAGTCCGAGCCCGAGAAGAACATCACGCACTCGGCGGGCAAGCCGTCGCGGCCCGCGCGGCCGGTCTCCTGGCTGTACTGCTCGACGCCCTTCGGCAGGCTGCCGTGCACGACGAAGCGCACGTCCGTGCGATCGATGCCCATGCCGAAGGCGACCGTCGCGACGACGACGTCGATCTCCTCGCGCTGGAAGCGGTCCTGCGTGCGCTCGCGGTCCTCGGCCGACATGCCGGCGTGGTAGAAGGCGCAGCTCACGCCGCGCGCCGCGAGCTCGGTCGCCGTGCGCTCGACGTCCTTGCGCGACAGGCAGTAGACGATGCCCGCCTCGCCGGAGTGGCGCTTCACGACCTGCATCACCTGGTCGGCCAGGCTCTGCCGCGGCTTCACGCGGTAGGTCAGGTTCGGGCGGTCGAAGGACCCGACGAGCACCTCGGGGTCGCGCAACCCGAGCTGCTGCACGATGTCTTCGCGCACCTCGGGCGTCGCGGTCGCCGTGTAGGCCTGGATCGGCAGGTCGGGGCGCCGGCGGCGCAGCTCGCCGATCTGGCGGTACTCGGGGCGGAAGTCGTGGCCCCAGTGGCTGATGCAGTGCGCCTCGTCGACGGCGAGGGACGCGAGGCCGGCGGCCTCGAGCCGGGCGAGGAAGCCCGGCGTCGCGAGGCGCTCGGGCGAGACGAACAGGAGGCGCAGCGCGCCCGTGTCGATCGCGCTCTCGACGGCGCGCCGCTCGGCAGCGTCCTGGGTCGAGCACAGGAGCGCCGCGTCCACGCCGCTGGCGACCAGACCGTCGACCTGGTCCTTCATCAGCGAGATCAGCGGGCTGACGACGACCGCCAGGCCGTCGCGCACGAGCGCGGGCGCCTGGTAGCAGAGGCTCTTGCCGCCGCCGGTCGGCAGCACGACGAGCGCGTCACGACCGGCCAGAGACGCGCGGATCGCCTGGTCCTGCAGCGGGCGCAGGCTCTCGAAGCCGAAGTGGCGCCGCACCTCCGCGAGCACCCGCTCGAAGGCCTCCGCGACGTCGAGCGGACCGGCGTCGTCGACGCGCGCGCGCGGCGCGGGGGGGCGGGGGATCTCGTCGAACAGCACGTCGTCGGGTCGGGCGGGGGCGGGCCCGGTCCGGGCGGAGGGGCCGCCGGGACCTGGGGATTCGGCATCGGGAGCGGGAGACCGCGTCGCGCGCGATCCTCCGTCCCGGGGACCGATTGGAGCATCTCCCGGTTCGCGATCCAACCGCCGCCGGGCCGGATTCACCGGCCTCGCGTGCCGCCGCCGGGAACGGGCGGGGCATCGACAGGACTACGGTGCCAGGCACCTTCCTCCGGAATAGCGACCCACGGACGGGAGCCGCCAGCGGCGGCTCCCGTCCGTGGGTCGCTA
>JAUHYB010000456.1 GCA_030426745.1 bacterium | reverse complement strand
CGCAGGCGCGCCGGCACGCCGTGCACGGCGATCGTCGACTCCCCCATCGCGCCCAGCTCGATGCCGACGCGCGCGAGCTCGTCCGCGTGTCCGGCGACGAGCTCCGTCTCGGCGCGCGAGAGCTCGACGAGCTCCGGCACGAGGAAGCGCTGCACCTCGACGCCGCCGCCGCGCAGCTCGGTCAGGAGCCGCTCGTAGGTGATGCGCTCGTGCAGCGCGTGCTGGTCGACGATCTCGAAGCCGTTCGGCAGCGCGCGGACGAGGTAGGTCTTCGCGACCTGCAGGAACGGACCGTCGAGCCGGTCCTCCGCGGCGCGCGCGACGACGTCGCCCGACGACGCGCCCAGCGCGCGGCCGACGCGCGCGGGATCGGCGGACGGCGTCGCCGGCGCGTCGCGCTCGCCAGTCGGCGCGTTCGCCCGTTCGTCCGTCGGCGCGCTCGAGGCCGGCGCGTCGAACGCGCGCCCCGGCACCTCGCGCACCACCAGCGGCGGCGGCGTCGGGCGCAGCACGCCGGGATCGGTGAGGTGTCCCTGGCCGGGCGTGTCGGTGCGGCCCTCGCGCTTCCACGCGGACCGCAGCATCGTCTCGCCGGGCGTCGACATGTCGGTCGTCGCGACCGCCTCGCGCAGCGCGTTCACGCACGCGCCGAACAGGCGCCGGTCCTCGCGGAAGCGCACCTCCGACTTCGCCGGGTGCACGTTCACGTCGACCATCGACGGGTCCATCGCCAGGTGCAGGAAGACCACCGGCTGGCGCCCCTCGACGAGGAAGCCGCGGTAGCCCTCCTTCACGATGCGCGCCAGCACGCGGTCGCGCACCGGGCGGCCGTTCAGGAACCACAGCTGGCGCGAGGCGTCGCGGCGCGAGAAGCGCGGCGGCGCGACGAAGCCGTACAGGTGGTGGCGCCCGTCGTCCGCGTCGATCGCCACGAGCTCGGACTCGAGCTCCGCGCCGAAGGTGCGGCGGATGCGCGCGCGCAGGTCCATCGCGGCCTCGACGTCGAACACGCGCTTGCCGCCGTGCGTCACGACGAAGCCGACGCCCGGCTGCGCCAGCGCCGTGCGTTGCACGACGTCCAGGCAGCGCGACAGCTCGGTCGACGTGCGCTTCAGGAAGCGGCGCCGCGCGGGCGTGTTGAAGAACAGGTCGCGCACGTCGACGGTCGTCCCGCGCGGGCCGCCGGCCTCGACGGGCCCTTCGACGCGGCCGCCCTCGTTCACGATGCGCAGGCCGGTCTCGGCGTCGTGGCGGCGCGAGTAGATCGACGCGCGCGCGACGGACCCGATCGACGCCAGCGCCTCGCCGCGGAAGCCCAGGCTGGCGATGTGGTCCAGGTCGTCGACCTCGCGCAGCTTGCTGGTCGCGTGCGGCACGAACGCCATCAGGAGGTCGGCCGCGTTCATCCCGACGCCGTCGTCGGTGATGCGGATGCGCTTCGCGCCGCCCTCCTCGAGCTCGACCTCGATGTGCGTCGCGCCGGCGTCCAGCGCGTTCTCGATCAGCTCCTTGACCACCGAGGCGGGGCGCTCGATGACCTCGCCGGCCGCGATCTGGTTCTTGACCAGCTCGGGCAGCTCGCGGATCACGCTGTCGCCGGTCGTCTCGTTCGGGGCTCCCATGCGGCCATCCTAGCGGCCGCGCCGCGCCGGATCGCCCGTCGCGGCGGGGATCCGGGCGTCCCCGCGAGCACGCGTCAGCGCCGGCGCGCGCCCGCGCGACCGCGGCGCCGCCAGCGGACGGCGAGGCGCGCGAAGTCGTTCACGTCGACGCCGGGGGGGCGGCGGATCGCGCGCTCCAGCTCGCCGACGTCCTCGACCATGCGCGACCACTCGTCCTCCTCGCGGCCGGCGATGAGGCTCTGCAGGTTGCGCAGCTGCCAGTTGCCGCTGACGCCGACCGCGCCGGCGGCCTGCGCCAGCGTCTCGCCGCGCGCGACGCCCTGCGCGACGGCCAGGCCCTGGCGCGTCTTCGTCCGCAACGTGCCCAGGATCATCGGCGCCAGCGCGGACGGCGAGCGTTCGGCGCGGCCGTCGGTCTGCGTGAAGCCCGAGCGGAAGAGCGCCTCGATCGCGGCCAGCGCGCGCGCGGGGTCGCCGGACAGCAGCGCGTCGGCGGCGTCCCACGGCGTGCCGCCGCTGTCCCAGGACACCGACTCGCGCACCGACTTGCCGCCGCTCGCCGCCAGGTTCGACAGCTCGCTGTCGAGCGCGGACAGGTCGTTGCCCACCGCGTTCGCCAGGTAGAAGGCGTCGTCGTTCGACAGCTGCAGCTTCAGCTCGCGCGCGCGGCCCTCGATCCAGCGCACGAGTTGACCGCGGCGCGCGTCGCCGTACTCGCGCGAGAGGTCCTTCAGCTTGCCGCAGTCGACGGCGCGACCGCCGGCCTTCGCGATGGCCTTCACGACCGGGTGGTCCGCGCGCAGGCCGGATCCCGCCAGCACGAGCGTGCCGGTGCGCGACGCGTCGGCGAGCTCGGCCAGCGCGGCGCGCGTGAACGCTGAGTCCTTGCCGCCGACCTTCTTCAAGAGGTCCGCCGGGTTGTGCACGACGACGCAGCGACCGCTGGCGAACATCGGCACGGCGCCCAGGTCGTCGAGCAGGGCGGCCGGCGCGAAGTCGGGGTCCTGCGTGTCGTGGCGACACAGCTCCAGGCCGGCGCGCTTCGCCGCCTCGCTGATCGCGTCGACGCCGCGCGCCAGGAAGTAGCGCTCGTCGCCCTTCAGCACGTAGCCGCG
>JAUHYB010000455.1 GCA_030426745.1 bacterium | reverse complement strand
ACCTCTCGCGCGCCGTCAAGGACGCCGGGCACGAGATGCGCGCGCTCTACGTGCCGGACCCGCGGTGGCTGTCCAAGATCGAGGAGTACCGGCCCGACGTGATCACGTGGTCGCTGATGACCGGCAATCACCGGGCGATCTACGACGTGAACCGCGTGCTCAAGTCGAAGTTCGACTTCTTCTCGCTGATGGGCGGACCGCACGTCACCTTCCTGCCGGACTGCGTGAAGGACCCGGCGATCGACGCGGTGTGTCGCGGCGAGGGCGAGGAGACGATCGTCGAGTTGCTCGACGCGCTCGAGCGCGGCGACGACTGGCGCGGCATCCGCAACCTCGCGTACGCGAACGAGGACGGCGAGGTCGTGCAGAACCCGCTGCGCCCGCTCGTCAAGGACCTCGACTCGCTCGGCTTCCCCGACCGCGAGGTGATCTACGACGCCGTGCCGCTGTACCGCGACAGCCCGCGCAAGGTGATCGTCACGCAACGCGGCTGCCCGATGAGCTGTTCGTTCTGCTTCCACCACGCGTGGCGCGGCAAGGTCTACGGCGCGCGCAACTCGGACTACGTGCGCAAGCGTTCGGTCAGCCACGTGATCGAGGAGGCGAACCGCATCCGCGAGCGGCATCCGCTGCGATTCGTCCACTTCCTCGACGACATCTTCAACCTGAAGGGCGACTGGTTGGCCGAGTTCTCCGAGCGCTGGCCGAAGGAGGTCGGCCTGCCGTTCGACGTGATCCTCATGGCGAACATGACCAAGGAGGAACACATCAAGCAGCTGAAGCACGCGGGCTGCATCTACGCGCGCATCGCCTTCGAGGCGGCGAACGACCACATGCGGAACACGGTCTACCGCAAGAACACCGAGACCAAGCAGCTCGTCGACGCGTCGGCCTGGATCAAGAAGCACGGCATCCGGCTGGGCTCGCTGAACATGCTCGGCGGCCCCGGCGGCACGCTGCAGGACGACATCGACACGATCGAGCTGAACCAGAAGTGCGGCGTGGACCACCCGCTGTGCTCCATCGTGCAGCCGTACCCCGAGTTCGAGCTGAACGACATCACGCGCGAGATGGGCATCGCCGTCGCGGAGTACGACGACTTCCCCGCGCAGTTCAACCGCGGCGCGTCGATCGAGGTCAAGGACAAGCTCGCGATCGAGAACCTGCACAAGTGGTTCCCGATCCTCGTGCGTCACCCGAAGCTGATGCCGCTGGCGAAGCGCACGCTGCACTCGCGCGCCGCCTCGAAGCCGCTGCTGCTGCTCTACATGCTGTACTCGGAGTGGATGGTCACCGAGCAGAACCGGCTCTACAACCGCGCGCAGGGCGTCCGCGACCTGGCCGGCTGGGCCCCGATCGACTTCGGCGCGCGCGTGCTCACCAAGGGGTTCCTGCGGATCGCCGGCAACCTCGGCGGCGCGGTGGTCCGGCGCCTGTCCACGCGGCTGGCGATGGGCGACGAGCGGGTCGCGGCGCACATGGACTGAGGCCCGCCGCCGACCGCCGCGCGCGGGATCCGCGCCGCGCGCCCGCGACGGGATCGCCCCTGAGTACGGCCGAGGCGCCCTCCCCCGATTCGGGTGGCGAGCGCCGCACGCGCCCCAATAGAATCCTCGTTCGTCAGCCCCGGTGCCCCCGCCGGGGCCCCTGCCGTCCCCCAACTCTCCAGCTTCCGTGAACGGTATCTCCCGCTCCAGCGAGTACGCGATCCGCGCGCTCACCTTCCTCGCCCAACAGGACGAACCGGAGCCCTACCACCTCGCGCGCGAGATGGCGGAGCACCTCGACATCCCGGCGCCGTTCCTGGGCAAGATCCTGCAGCCGCTGGTGACGCGGGGCATCCTCGACAGCCAGCGCGGCCGCAACGGCGGCTTCCGGCTGGCCCACCCGGCCGGCGAGGTGACGCTGTTCCAGGTCGTGGACGCGCAGGAGCACCTGGGCCGCAGCCGCCAGTGCTTCCTCGGGCAGGCCGAGTGCTCGGACGAGCGCGCGTGCCCGATGCACGCGTACTGGAAGGACGCCAGCGAGCTGTTCCTGGCCCGCCTGGCGAACACGACGCTCGCGGACCTCGTGCGCTTCGTGCAGGAGCGGCCGGAGTCGGGCTACCCCGGGCCCGGCGAGCTCGACGACGTCGAGTCGGCGTCCCGCCCCGCGCGCTGACAAGATCGCCGACAAGAGCGCTGTGACGACCGCGTCGTGACCGGCGCGACCCGACCGCGGCGCTCCGACCCCCGCGCGACGGCAGCGACGCGCACGGGCCGGCAGCGGCGGAGATGCCGCGCCCTCGATCGCCCCCCGCGCAGCGACCCGGAGGCGTCGCGCAGCGCGTCGAAAATGCAAGAGCCCGCAACCGAAGCTGCGGGCCCTCCCCTTTCTCGGCGACCGGGAGTGCAGTCCGGTCGCCGCGGTCTCCGGGACGCGGATCGCTTACCAGTCGACCTGGAAGCGCATCATGAACATGTTGACGTTGCCGTCGTTCGCGTCCGTGTTGCTGTCGATGTCGCCGAAGACGTAGTTGAACATGACCCGCGCGTTGGGGTTCATGTACCAGTTCACGCCCAGCGTGACGTCGTCGACGGTGCCCGCCAGCGGCGAGACGGCCATCGGCGCGTCGATGTCGAAGTTCGAGTAGCGCGCCGCCACTTCCCACGCGCCGCTGCCGCCCTGGCCGTAGTTCTGCTTCGGCTTCACGCGGCCGAACGTACCGCTCGACGACTTGTACGCGCGGTTCTCGCCCGTGATG
>JAUHYB010000454.1 GCA_030426745.1 bacterium | reverse complement strand
CCTCGGACAGGCGCGCGTTGTCGAAGCGCCCCTTGAACTCGACGGGCGCGCCCTCGGCCAGCCGCGCGAGCTCGGCGTGGTGCTCGTCCTTCTCGGGGTCGAAGCCGCCGTAGACGTTCAGCACGACCTTCTCGCCGACCAGCTCGCGCATCGCGCGGATCATCGTCTCACCGCCCTTGTACCAGACCAGCGAGCCGACGAAGCCGAAGCGCACGCGGCCTTCCGGGTCGGGCTTCTTCTCCAGCGCCTCGACGTGGTCTGTGCGCATGCCGTTGTCGGAGAACAGGAAGCGGCGCGGGTCGAATCCGGCGGTGTCGACCAGCTTCTGACGCAGGAAGCGCGACGGGCTGATGCGCAGGTCCGCCGCCGCGTACGCGCCGACGACGTAGTCCTGGCGCGCGAGCAGGTCGTCGAACCCTTCCCAGCGGTCCGAGCCGAGGTGCGACAGCTCCGCGCCCTTGCGCAGCCCCTTGGCCAGCGCGCCGACGACGGGCCGCGCCACCGAGTCCAGGCGCTTCATGCGCGGGATCAGGCCGAGCGCCCGATCCTTCACGCACAGGTAGCAGCCGCTGCCCATGTTCTCCGGGCAGATCTCGCCGTCCGGGCGGATCAGCTGCACGCGCGCGCAGATCGCCCAGTAGTCGTGGCAGGTGATCACCGTCGCCAGGCCCGCGGCCTTCGCGACGTGCACCAGCCCCGCGGAGGTGTGGATCAGGTGCTGGAAGTGCACGAGGTCCGGCTTCTCGCGCGCGAGCACGACGCGGAAGGCGCGCTCCGCCTTCGGCTGCTCGTAGCTCTCGCGCATGCTCGCGTGGTCCAGGCGGTGCGTCATGCGCAGCACGCGCAGGCCCTGGAACTCCGCGTCCTCGACGTGGAACTCGGGCAGCTCCCGGTCGTCGGCCGGGACGCGCGCCAGGACCACGACCTCGTGGCCGCGGCGCTGCATCTCCTTGGCGATGTTGTAGGTGTAGATCTCGGTGCCCGCCCAGGTGTCCGGCGGGAAGCCGTGCACGACGTACAGCACCTTCAGCTTCGTCGTGTCGCGCATCCGCGTGTGCGGTTGGCGCAGGCTCGTGCGGCCGCCCTCCCACAGGCCCAGGAAGGTCGCCTCGCGCTGCGCGCGCGCGCGCTTCAGCTGTTCGGCGACCTCGGCCGGCGACAGTCCCGCCTGCTTCAGCGCTTCCTCGTCGCGCTCCATCTGGCGCCCGGTCAGCACCAGCGCGTCCGACCGCGAACCGACGCACACGCGGTCGAGCCACTCGGCGTTGAACGCGCCGTCGATCTTGCCGCGCGCGAAGCACTCGTCCGGCTCGTAGTCGTGGCTGTGCTCGACGACGGCCTCGTCGTCGTAGACCACCGTGTAGCCGGCCTCGATCAGCGCGCGCGCCATCAACACGTCCTCGCCGAAGTTCGTGCGCGGGAACGGGTGGCGCTCCCACAGCTCGCGGCGGATCGACGAGGCGACGTCGTTGAAGTTGAAGAACACCCGCTTCTCGAACGGGTTCATCGCGGCGTAGACCTCGGGGTCCGGCAGGCGCGCCTCGCGGCGCCCGGCGGTGTAGCCCTCGTCCTGCTCGCTGAAGACCTTGGTCAAGAGCTCCGCGTCCGGCCGCGGCAGGTTGCGGCAGTAGGCCGCGCCGACCTGCTCGTCGTCGAAGTTCGCGACCAGCTTCGCCAGCCAGTCGTCCCCCACCGGGATCGCGTCCTGCGTCAGGAACACGAGCAGGTCGCCGCGCGAGCGCGCCGCCAGCAGGTTGCGCGTGTCGCCGTGGTCGAACTCGATCTGGTGGATGCGCTCGCGCGCGAAGGGCACCGGGAAGCCGCCGTCCTCCAGCTCGCCCAGGCGCTCCCAGGTGCCGTCGGTCGAGCCCGAGTCGATCACGCGGAAGTCCCACGGGACGTCCAGGCGCTGGCGCGAGAGCGCCTCGAGGACGCGGTCGAGGAACTCCATCCCTTGCCAGGTCGGCATCAGGACGGAAACGGATCGGATGGGACGCATGCGGGCTCGGGGGACGGGCCGTGAGGGGTGGAGGAGTGTAGCGCTGATCGGCGACGCGGCCAGGGCTGTCGGGCGACCGGTTCGGGTCCGGTCGGTGTGCGGTTCGGCGGGCGTCGCGGATCAGCCGGCGTCGCGCGCGGGGTCGCCGTGGAAGTCGGGGCCCCAGCCGCGGCTGCCCCAGAACTGGCCGAGCACCTGCGCGCCGCGCAGGCCGAGCGAGCGCACCAGGTGCCGCGCCATGCCGCGCGCGCGAGTGCGGCGCAGGTAGCGCCAGTCCTCGCGCACCTCGAAGCCGATGCCGCGCGCGACGGACAGCACGGACGGGCGTAAGCGGTGGCCGTGGATCGCGCGGTGGAAGGCGGCGTCGATGCGGTAGCGCTCGAAGGCCTGGCGCGGCGTGTAGGCGTGCGCGTGGCGCGCGACGGCGTCCGGCACGAAGCGCAGCGTGTGCCCGGCGGTCAACGCGCGCGCGGCCCAGGCGAAGTCCTCGCCGAAGGGCACGTCGGGAAACGGGATCTCGCGGAAGACCGACGCGCGGATCGCCGACGCGACGTTGTTGAAGCGCAGGAGCTCGGCGCGCTCCGCGGCCGGCAGGTCCCACATCGCGCCGTCCGGATCGAGCCGGCGCACGAGCGGGGCGTCGGCGGCCTCCGGCGCGTCGAGCACGGTGCGCGCCGTCAGCGGGTCGTCGTCCTCGTGCGGCAGCACGCGCGCGGTCGCGCCGGCGACGGCGGGGTCCTCGAAGACGG
>JAUHYB010000453.1 GCA_030426745.1 bacterium | reverse complement strand
AGCAGGGCGGCCACAGGCCGCCCTGCTCCGCTGACCCGATGATTTTGCACCCGGCACGGTACCTTCGGATTACGAATCGCGGCCGACGCGCTCCTCGATCCGGCGCAAGCTGTCACGGATGTCGCGCAGCAGCGCCGTCGCCTCCGGGTCGGCGGCGGGCGCGCTCGCCATGTCCGGAGCGGGCGCCGGCGCGCCGCGCAGGTTCTCGACGACCTCGTCGCGGCGGTCGAGCACGCGGTCGCGGAAGGCCGGCGCGTCGACCACGCCGACCAGGTGCGCGTCGGCCCCGGCGCTGCCGGCGCTCTGGCCCGCGGTCTCCACGACCAGCGACGCCAGGCCGAGCTTGCGCAGCAGCGGCCCCTCGCGCAGCCCGACGTCCTGGATCTTGTCCAGCGGGATGTTCTTCTCCACGCGGAAGATCACGCCCTTGCGGATGTTCAGCGAGCGGTCGGTCAGGTGGCACTCCATCCGCGCGAGCTGCTTCCGGTGGAAGCCCCAGCCGAGGATCAACCAGACCGGGACCAGCGGGATCAGCACCACGGTCACCGCGAGCAGGATCAGCGACTGCACCATCCAGTAGACGGGCAGCTTCTCGTCGAAGCGGGCTTCGTGCAGGATCGTCTCTCTTCGCATGGCGCCTCCTTCGCGCGGGCCGCGAGCATCGTCCTTCGCGTCTGCCGGAGCAAGCGCGCGTCCCGCCGGCGAGACGCGCGCGACGGGGAAGCGCCCGTGCGCTGGAGCGCGCCGCGCCATTCGCTACCTTCGAGGAATCTTGGGGGGATGGCAGAGGGGGACGGGTCTCGGTCGACCGGACGGCTTCGATCGAGCGCGCGCTTCCGATCGATCCGGAGGTCCCGAACGGACGCGGGGCGCGGTCGGTCGCGGGGGCGCCGTGATTGCGCGCGACCGGCGTCGCCGTCGTGCGGACGCGCGGCGGCTCGCGTCCGTGGCCGGCCTCCTGGCGGTGGTCACGATCGCCACGCGCGTCGTCGCCGGCGTCGTCGTGCCGCCGGTCGTGCGCGCCCTCGAGCCCGAACCGCCGCCGCGCGTCGCCTTGCGGACCGTCGGCGCGCTGCGGGCGCCCGTGGTGCGGCGCGAGGCCGCGGTCCCCGAGCGCGAGTCGATCGCCATGGTGCTGCGCCTGCCGGGCACCGCGCCGCGCGCGGCGCCGAGCGGCCCGGACTGGATCGCCGAGGCCGTGGCCGACCTGGCGCACGACCAGGAGGATCTGAACGCTTCCTTCGCGCTCCAGGCGCTGGCGAACGCCGGGGACGTCGTCGTGCCGCCGCTGCGCGAGGCGCTGCTGTCGGCCGACCAGCAGCAACGCCGGCTGGCGGGCTACCTGCTGTGCGCCCGGGACGACGAGCCCTCGGCGGACCTGCGCGCCGTCGCCGTCGAGCTGCTGCGCTACGAAGAGCTCTCCAACGCGCTCCGGCCGCGGGACGGTCACGACCTCGGCGCGACCGCGGCCGCGTGGTTGGAACGTCACGTCGAGGACGCGCGGCGGGAGCTGACCCGCGCGCTCTACTCGGACGACGGTCGCCAGCGCTTCCTCGCGGCCTACGTGACGATCCGGGGCGGCGACCGCACGACCGTCGCGCGCTGCTGCGCGATCCTGACCGACCACCTGCGCGACAACCGCGTGCGCAACGACGCGCGCTCCGCCGCGGACGCGTTGCTCGCGTTGGGCGAGCCCGCGCTGCCCTACCTCGCGCACGCGTTGGCGATCTCGGACCGCCAGTCGCGGCAGCTGATCGAGCTCCTCCAGGACGACATCACGAACCCCGCGCGCACGCCCGCGGAGCGCGCCCGACGCCGCGAGCGGCACCCGCGCGCGACCGAGATGTACGACGACCGGTACGCGAAGTCGCTGCACCGCCGGTTCGTCTGGGACGGCGCCTGGCAGTGGAACGAGGTCTCACCGATCCGCTGAGCGCGGCCGCGGACGGGGAGCCGCGGACGGCGATCCACGGGCGGGGGGCGCGCGGCGCGAGAGGGGGGCCGCCGCCGATCGCGCCGGTCACGATCGACGGCGAGGACCGCAAGGGGACGCTCGCCCCGCCGGCGCCGACGCTCCGCGCGCTCCGACCCTCCCGCCGGAGCCGTCGAGGTCCTAGGCTGGCGGGACCCGCCACGGACCCGATGACGACGATGCGTACGACCCTCCTCGCGCCCTTCCTGCTGGCGGCCCTCGCGGCCTGCAGCAGCACCGAAGGCACCGACCCCGAGCCGACCGCCACCGACGCGGCCGCGACCACCGACATGACCGACGCCGCCCAGCCGAACGACCCCGCCGCCGCGACCTCCGGGATGGAGAAGGTCGAGAAGACCGACGCCGAGTGGCGCGCGCAGCTCTCGCCCGAGGAGTATCGCGTCGCCCGCGAGGGCGGCACCGAGCGCGCCTTCACCGGCCGCTACTGGGACACGAAGACCGCGGGCACCTACCACTGCATCGGCTGCGACCTGCCGCTGTTCCGCTCGGACACCAAGTTCGACTCGGGCTGCGGCTGGCCGTCCTTCTTCGAGCCGCTGGAGGGCGCGAACCTGGTCGAGCTGCGCGACACGAGCCACGGCATGATCCGCACCGAGATCCGCTGCGCGCGCTGCGACGCGCACCTCGGCCACGTCTTCACCGACGGGCCGCCGCCGACCGGGCTGCGCTACTGCATCAACTCGGTCTCGCTGAACCTCGAGGCGGACGGGCAGTAGCGGCGCCGCGCGATCCGGGCGACGCGGAGCGGGAGGCGCT
>JAUHYB010000452.1 GCA_030426745.1 bacterium | reverse complement strand
GGAGCGCATCCGCGAGGAGTACGCGCCGCTGGTCGACGGCAAGCTGACCAAGGCGCAGCGCTCCGAGCAGCTCGCGCGCGTGCAGAACCTGCGCCGCAAGCTCGTGATCCTCATCGAGGAGTGCCACTTGCAGGTGAAGAAGGTCCGCCCGTACATGGAGGACCTCGAGGAGCACTACCGCGAGATGCGTTCGATCGAGCGCAAGCTCGCCGCGCTGTCGTCCTCGAAGAAGAACGCCGAGCAGGTCAAGGAGCTCGAGGAGCGCCTCCTGGAGCTCGAGATGCAGGCCCTGGAGCCGACCGCGCGCCTGAAGCGCCGCGTCGAGCAGATCCGCCTGCACTTCATGGAGTACGAGGAAGCGAAGCGGAAGCTGTCCAGCGGCAACCTGCGCCTCGTCGTCTCGATCGCCAAGAAGTACCGCAACCGCGGCCTCTCCTTCCTGGACCTGATCCAGGAGGGCAACACCGGCCTGATGAAGGCGGTGGAGAAGTACGAGTACCGCCGCGGCTACAAGTTCTCGACCTACGCCACGTGGTGGATCCGCCAGGCGATCACGCGCTCGATCGCCGACCAGGCGCGCACGATCCGCATCCCCGTGCACATGATCGAGACGATGAGCAAGCTGCGCAACGTCTCGAAGAAGCTGCTGCAGGCGAAGGGCCGCGAGCCCTCGGTGGAGGAAGTGGCCGAGGCCACCGGCATCACCGTCGAAGAGGCGAAGCGGGTGATGAAGATCTCGAAGCACCCGATCTCCCTCGACCGCCCGATCGGCGACTCCGACGACTCCTACTTCGGTGACTTCATCGAGGACGAGTCGGCCGAGAGCCCGATGCAGGCCGCGGGCCACGAGATGCTGAAGGAACGCATCGACGAGGTGCTCGGCACGCTGACCTTCCGCGAGCGCGAGATCATCAAGCTCCGCTACGGCATCGGCGACGGCTACACCTACACCCTCGAGGAGGTCGGCCGGATCTTCCGCGTGACGCGCGAGCGCGTCCGCCAGATCGAGGCCAAGGCCGTGCGCAAGCTGCGCCACCCGGTGCGCGCGCGCCAGCTGGCCAGCTTCCTGGACGGCATCCAGGTGCCGGACGACGCCGAGGAAGGCGCCTTCCTGTAGGGCCGACGGACCGGAAGCCGCGCGCATCGCGGCCCCGACCGCGCTAGGATCTCCCCGCCTCGCCCCGCGCGAGGCGGGGAGTGTTCGTCATCGGGGATCGCGAGAGCAAGGACGACGTCGTGGACGGTACGGACGAGGAGACCGGCGCCGGAGGCAGCGCGGATCGCGGCGCGGCGTCGGCCGGTGCGGCGCCGCCCGCGCGACCGAAGCGGCGCCGCGCGACGTGGCGCAAGCGGCTCGTCGCGCTGTGCCTCGGCGGCCTGTTCGCGGCGCTCGGCGCCGAGCTGCTCGTGCGCGCGACGCGCGGCGCGCCGTTGCCCGAGCGCTGGCCGCTGGGCCTCGTCGAAGCGCACCCCACGCGCGGCTGGCGCATGGTGCCCGGCGACGCGCACTACACCTACCACCACCCGGTGCGCGTGAACGCGCTGGGCCTGCGCGGCCCCGAGGTGCCCGCCGAGAAGCCCGCCGGCGAGCGACGCGTGCTCGCGCTGGGGGACAGCATGGTCTACGGCCAGGGCGTCGCCGAGGAGGACACCGTGCCGGCGCAGCTCGAGGCGATGCTGAACGAGCGCGCCGCGGACGGCGAGACGTGGCGCGTCGTGAACGCCGGGCACCGCGCCTACGCGACGCACCAGGAGCTGGCGCTGCTCGAGGAACTGGGCGCGCGGATCGCGCCCGACGTCGTCGTGCTGTTCTGGTTCGACAACGACTTCGACCAGCCGACGATCGAGTCGCTCTACCGCTACCGCACCGAGCTCGGCGTCGAGCCGTTCGACGTCGAGTTCGCCGGCGAGGAGCCGACCGGGATGAAGTGGCGCGTGCGCAAGGTCCTGCGCTCCAGCGCCGCCGTGATGCTGGTGCACGACGCGATCCGCGACCGCCTCCTGCCGGTGAAGGAGGAGGAGTTCTGGAGCGAGGGCTTCGCGGCGCTCGAGGAGCAACTCCCGCGCTTCGTCGAGCTGTGCGGCGAGCTGGGCGCGCGGCCGATCGTGGCGATCATCCCGCGCTCGACCTCCGTGGCGGCCGACGACGAGGCCGCGGCGCGCGCGCGCCGGGTGGCCGACCGCGCGCGGGCCCACGGCCTGGAGACGATCGAGCTGCTGGATCCGATGCGGGACCGCTGCGCCGAGGCCGGCGTGATCCCGACGATCCCGTACGACGGGCACTACACCGGGCGCGGCAACCGCTGGCTGGCCGAGCCGGTGGCCGAGGCGCTCGGCGGCGAGTAGCGCCGCGCCGGGAAGCGGAGCGCCGAGCCGGTACCGTGCCCGGGCCGGACCCCGGCGCCCCGCGCGGCTTGCCGCGCGCGACCTCGGCGCTACACTGTTCGCCCGTTTCGCCGCCCCTCGACCCGCTCCCAAGATGCAGAACGTCGTGCAAGCCCTCCGTTCCCTCCAGGAGATCGACCGCGATCTCTACCGCGTCCGCGACGAACTGCGCCGCCTGCCCGCCGAGCGCGACCGCCGTCAGGCCGAGCTGGACGCGCACCAGGCCCGCATCGACGCGGAGACCGACGCGATGAACCAGCTGCGCATGCGCTCCAAGGAGCTGGAGGACACCGCGACCGTCCAGCGCCAGCGCATCCGCAAGCTCGAGAAGGAGTCGATGGAGCAGCGCGACGTCGCCGTCATCGAGGC
>JAUHYB010000451.1 GCA_030426745.1 bacterium | reverse complement strand
GGCGGCGCGTGTCGCGGCGCGTGTTGTTGCCGCTGGGGTTCCCGCTGATCGTCGTGGGCGGCATCTACACCGGCTGGTTCAGCCCGACGGAGGCCGCGGCCGTCAGCGTGCTGTACGCGGCCGTGCTGGAGCTGCTGGTCTTCCGCGAGCTGCGCGTGTCCGACTTCCCGCGCATCGCGCTGTCGACGGCGCTCGTCACCGCGGTCGTCTTCGTGCTGGTGGGCGCGGGCCAGGCGTTCTCGTTCGTGCTGTCCTACGCCGAGCTGCCCGCGCTGCTGGTCGAGGGCGTGTTCGGACTGGACGCGGACGCCGGCCGCCTGCACGTGTTGGTCTCGGTCGCGATCGCGACCTTCGTGGGCTGCATGTTCGTCGACCCGATCGTCGTGATCCTGATCCTGACGCCCATCTTCGCGCCGGTCGCCGCCGCCGCGGGCATCGACCCGGTGCTGGTCGGCGTGGTGGTGACGATGCAGGTCGCGATCGGCTCGGCCACGCCGCCGTTCGGCTGCGACATCTTCACGGCGATCGCGATCTTCCGCAGGCCCTACCTGGAGGTGATCCGCGGCACGCCGCCCTTCCTCGTGATCCTGCTGTTCAGCTCGGCGCTGGTGATCCTGGTGCCCGACATCGCGCTGTTCCTGCGCGACCTGGCGTTCGGATAGCGCCCGGCAGCGCCTCACGCGATCTCCAGCATCGCCTGGACGCCGGTGCGGATCATCGAGACGGCCATCGAGGCCAGGAGCAGGCCGAAGACCTTGCCGGTCGCGCGCATCATGCCCTCGCCGACGACGGCGACCAGGCGCTGGCCGACGACCAGGACGATCATGTTGACCAGCATGTTCAACACGAGCGCGATCGCCACCCACAGGATGCCGTAGACCTCGGAGACGAACAGCGAGGCGGCCAGCGTGGCCGGACCGACCAGCAGCGGCACGCCCAGCGGCACCAGGCCGACCTCGTCCTTCGGGCTCTTGATCTGGTCCTCGACCATGTCCGACAGCGGCTCCTTGCGCTGCTCGCGCGAGAACAGCAGGTCGTAGATCGCGAAGACCAGCAGGATCAGCCCGCCCGCGACGCGCACGTCGTGCAGGCCGGCGCCGACCGCGCCCAGCAACGCGCCGCCCCCGAGCGCGAAGACGAAGGCCACCGCGTTGCCGAAGCCCAGCGCGCGCAGCGTGGTCTTGCGGCGCTCCGCCTTCGGCAGCGGCCGCACGATGTCGAGCACCGTCGGGAGGATGGGCAGGATGTTCGCGACGACCAGGATCGCGACGATGGGGTCGAGCCAGTTGCCGACGGTTCCGTTGAGCATGGGCGCGGAAGCGTGCGCTGGGGGTGGGGGGGATGCGGCCGCGGCGCGCCGGCGAACGGGGTTCGACGGCGCGCCGCGGCGCGGGCGAGAGGCGCGGGTCCGCGGCGACGGTCACGCGCCTCACGGGCGAGGAGCGGCGCTCAGCCGCGCGCGCCGGCCTCTTCCGCGCGGATCAGCGGGTAGGCGCCTTCGTCGTCGTGCGTCTCGGGGCCGACCAGCGGCGGGTTGAACACGCAGATCATCCGGAAGCGCGTCTTCGCCTTCAAGATGTGGCGGTCGTGCTTGTCGAGCGCGTACAGCGTGCCCGGCGTGATCGGGTGCACGGTGTCGTTCTCGAGGTCGACGATCTCGCCTTCGCCCTCGACGCAGTAGACCGCCTCGACGTGGTTCTTGTACCACATCTGCGTCTCGGTCCCGGCGTGCAAGATCGTGTCGTGCATGGAGAAGCCCATGCCGTCCTGGGCCAGCAGCAAGCGGCGGCTGGTCCAGTTGGTGTCGCTGACGCTGCGCTCGTTCGAGTTCAGCTCTTCGAGTCGTCTGATGATCATGGCGGGCCTCCTCTAGGCGAGCGCGGGTTCGGCGACGCGCTCGCGCGCGACGGCGTCGATGGACTCGGCGACGATGTCGAGGCCTTGCTCCAGCGCGCGCTCCTCGATCGTCAGCGCGGGCAGGAACTTCAGCACCTCGTCCTGGTGGCCGGCGGTCTCGACGATCAGGTGGCGCTCGAAGCACTGCTGCGACACGAGGCCCGCGATCTCCGGATCCTCGAAGCGGATGCCTTGCACGAGGCCGCGCCCGCGCAGCTCGCACTCGAGCTCGGGGTGACGGTCGCGGATGTCCTCGAGGCGGCCGCGCAGGACCTCGGCCTTCTTCTGCACGGACTGCTCGAACTCGCGGTCGCGCCAGTACTCCAGCGCGGCCGTCGCCGTGATGAACGACGGGTTGAAGCCGCGGAACGTGCCGTTGTGCTCGCCGGGGCGGAACACGTCGAGCTCCTCGCGCAGCAGCACGAGCGCGAACGGCATGCCGAGGCCGGACAGCGACTTCGACAGGCAGACGATGTCGGGCGACAGGCCGGCCTCCTCGAAGCTGAAGAAGCGGCCCGAGCGGCCGCAGCCGGCCTGGATGTCGTCGACGACGAACAGCACGCCGTGCTCGCGGCACAGCTGCGCCAGCGAGCGCATCCAGTCGGCGGACGCGACGCGCACGCCGCCCTCGCACTGGATGGTCTCCAGCACGATCGCGGCGGGCAGCTCGCCCTTCTGCGCGGCCAGCGACAGCTCACGCGTGATGAAGGACAGCGAGTCCGTGCCGTCCTTGCTCTCGCCCTCGAAGGGCAGCAGGCGCGAGTGGTTCAGCGGCAGGCCGGCGCCTTCGCGCTTCATGCGGTTCGCCGTGATCGACAGCGAGCCCAGGGTCATGCCGTGGAAGGCGCCCTGGAACGCCCAC
>JAUHYB010000450.1 GCA_030426745.1 bacterium | reverse complement strand
GCGCGAGTTCCGCGTCCGGGTGGTACTCCGGCATGAAGCGCACGCCGTGCTTGTCGCGCAGCACGCCGCCGGCGCCGCGCACGATCTCGCTGATCAGCACGCGCGCCGCGCCCGCGATGTAGAGGCAGGTCGGGTGGAACTGCACGAACTCGAGGTCGCGCAGCTCCGCGCCCGCGCGCGACGCCATCGCGAGGCCGTCGCCGGTCGCGACCGGCGGGTTCGTCGTCTCGCGATAGATCTGGCCCGAGCCGCCGGTGGCGAACAGCACGTCCGGCGCGCAGAAGGCGACGAGGTCGCCGCGCGAGGTGCGCGTCAGCACGCCGGCCGCGCGGCCGTCCTCGTGCGACAGGAGGTCGACGGCGAAGCTGCCGGGGAAGGCGGTGATGCGCTCGTCCGTCTCCACCGCCTCGCGCAGCGCGCGCTGGAACTCGATGCCGGTGGCGTCCCCCAGCGCGTGCACGATGCGCGGGTGGCTGTGGCCGCCCTCGCGCGACAGCACGAAGTCGCCGTCCGCCTCGCGGTCCAGCCGCGCGCCGATCGCCTGCAGGCCGGCGACGGCCTCGGGGGCGCCGCGCACGACGGCTTCGACCGTCGACGCGTCGCACAGACCGCGGCCGACCTCGAGCGTGTCGGCGATGTGCGACTCGAAGGAGTCGTCGGGGTGCAGCACGGCCGCCATCCCGCCCTGGGCGTAACGGGTGTTCCCCTCCCCCAGGTCGGCCTTCGTCAGCAGGGCGACGGTGCGGCCCCGCCGCGCCGCCTCGAGGGCGGCGGAGGAGCCGGCGATCCCGCCGCCCAGCACCACCAGGTCGTAGCGGTAGGCCGGGACCTCGCGGGAGTCGAAGGCGAGCAGGTAACGGTCGTGATCGAGCGGGAGCTCAGGCTTCAAGGGCGCGTCGCTGGGGTCCGTCCCGCGCCCTCTCGGCGCGGGGAGAAGGGCGATTGTAGGACCAAGCGCGGACGCGGCGGGAGGTCGGGAGGGAAATCGACGGCGGCGCGCGAGGTGGAGTGACGCCGGCGGAGTGGCGATGGAGCGCGCGTCGGGGGCGCGACGCGGGATGGGCGGTGCGCTCGGGCGCGAGAGAGGACTCGCGTCGAGGCGCCGGGGTGGGACGGAGCGCGGAACGGGAGCCCGGGGACGGAGGAGAGCACGACGCCCTCGCCGCGCTGGCGCGCGTGGAGCGCATCCCCCGCCTTCGGGCAGGGGCGCGGCCGCGAACCCGAACCCGAACCCGAACCCGAACGGAGACCCGAACCCCGAGACGGCCGGGACCCGAACGGAACCGCTGACGCCCGCCCGCCCCGCACCCGTTCCACCAGCGGGACGCGCGGAATCGACCCTGGCGCCCCCTTCCGGGCCGTTTTCCCGCGCGAAGCCAGGACCCGAACGGAAACCTAAGTTTCGGGACTTGTTCGGGGCCCTGCGGCCGATAGATTAGGCATCCGTTCGGGAGCGGCGCCGGGACCCCGCCGAGCACCACACCACCGGCTCGGCCGCCACGCCATCACCGGCTTGGCCGCCACACCATCACGACCCCGGCGCCGTCTCCGAACGACCTCACGCGACCCGCACACGCGAAGACGCGCGAACGCCGCCACGACATCACCCGGCTGCCGCCGTGCATCGAAGCGCCTTTCTCTTCGACCTCTCGACCTCGACACCCGCGACCGGACGACCGGCCGCCCGACCTCAGGAGCGCACGGCATGACCACCCTCATCCACACGGCCCGCAAGGACGGCAGCACGATCCTCTTCTTCGCCGCTTTGATCGCGTCGACCTTTCTGATCTAACGCGAGCGGCCGGTCGCGTCGCGCGCGTTTCGCCGCGGCGACCGGCACGGCGCGCGACCGCGCCGGCTCTTCCCCCTCCTCCCGACCCCCTCGCCACCCCATGACGCCCAAGGCCGCCCTGACGCGACGACAGCATCAGATCCTCGACTTCCTCAAGGAGTACACCCAGGAGACCGGCATGGCTCCGACCCTCGAGGAGATCGCGGCGAACTTCGGCGTGAACAAGGTGACCATCTTCGGCCACATCGGCGAGCTGGAGCGGAAGGGCGTGATCGAGCGCGCGGGCAAGGGCCTCAGCCGTTCGCTGCGCGTGGTCGAGGAGGACGACGGACCGCGCCGCGGCGCCGCCGTCTCGATCCTCGGCAGCATCGCCGCGGGTTCGCCGATCCAGGCGATCGAGGAGCCCGAGGAACTCGACCTCGCCGACATGGTGCCCGAGGGGCGCGACGTCTACGCGTTGCGCGTCAAGGGCGACTCGATGATCGAGGACGCGATCCGCGACGGCGACATCGTCCTGGTCGAGCGCCGCGAGACCGCGCGCAACGGCGAGACGGTGGTCGCGGTCCTCGAAGACGAGGAAGTGACGCTGAAGCGCTTCTACAAGGAGGCCGGGCGCGTCCGGCTCCAACCGGCCAATGCCAGCATGAGACCGATCTACATCGACACCGCGGAGCAGGACGGCACTGCGGAGCAGGACGGCACTGCGGAGCAAGATGGCACCGCGAAGCGCGACCTGCAGATCCGCGGCGTGGTGATCGGAGTCCTGCGGCAGTTCTGACGAGCACCCAACCCTAGAGAGACGCCAGGACAACTGGCAGGGACCCGGCGACGGGCTCCCACCCGACCCGCGGGGCGCGTCCGGCGCCTCGCGGGTTCTTTCATCGCGAGGGACCGCGCAACGCACGTCGCCGTGGAAAATACGGTGCCGGGCTCGTTTTTTCACCGCGCAGCGCCGCTGCCGCCCGC
>JAUHYB010000449.1 GCA_030426745.1 bacterium | reverse complement strand
TCGCCCTTCTCGTCCCGGTAGCGCGCGCGCGTCAGCTCGACCATCGACCCCGAGATGTCGATCACGAAGGTGACGCGCTGCGAGACGATGCGGATGCCGAAGAACTGCGTCGAGGTGACCATCTTCAGGCGACGGTCCTCCTCCTCGATGCGGCGGCGCTCGAGCTCGGCGGCGTCGATCAGCTCGACGTTCGCGCCCTCGCGCTCCCACCAGCCCTTCCACGACCCCTTCGCGGTGCGGAACGGCTGGCCGGTCAGCTCGAATAGCACGTCGGCGAACTCGTGCAGGATGCGGCCCTCCTCCTCCTGCATCCGCGCGACCATCCAGCCGACGGACTCGACCGTGCGGCGCTCGGCCAGGACGTGCAGCGCGACGAGACGCGTCGACCACTGCGGGTGCGACAGCGCTTCGCGCAGCAGCTCGTCGTGCTGACCGGTCGCGCCCAGCCGCTTCAACGCGGCGTTGCGCAGGTAGAGGTCGTCGCCCGCCGCGTACTCCATCAGGCGCGCGTCCCACGCCGCGTCGCCGGCCAGGAGGTCGCTCAGCGCGTCGACGACGGCGTGCGTCAGCTCCTCGTCCTCGTTCTTCTCAAGCAGCTTCTCCAGCGCGGGGATCGCCGACGCGTCGCGGCGCTCGCCCAGCGCCCGCGCCGCCGCGATGCGGACCTCGGTGTCCTTGTCCGCCAGCATCTTCTGCAGCGCCTTCGACACCTTGGGGTCGTCGATCGCGCGCGCGGCCCGCAGGTAGAACAGCTTCTCCATCCCGCGGCCCTTGCCGAGCTTGCGCAGGACCTTCTTGTTGACGCCCTCGTCGTCCAGCTCGGACAGGAGGTCCGCCAGGCGGAAGCGCAACTCGGTCGGCGTCGCGGCCTTCTCGCCCTCGTCCAGGAAGTCCTTCGCGGCCTTCGGACCCAGGAGGCGCGCGAGCACCTCGGCGGCGACGACGCGGTTCGGCGTCGGCTCGACGGCGGAGGTGAAGACGTCCTCGGCGATCGACTCCAGCTTGCGCTCCTGCCGCCGTTCGAGCTCCAGCAGCGCCAAGCGCCGCACGCCCGCGCCCTCGCCGTCCGTCGCGGCCTTCAGCACCTCGTCGTCGGGCATCGACGGCGCGAGCGCCTCGAACGCCATGCGGCGCACGCTGGCCAGGCGGTGCTGGACGAGCTCCTGCTCCTCCTCCTCGCCGCGCTTCTTGCGCTTCCGGCCGCCGTCGTCCTCGTCGTCGCCCTCCTGCAGGTAGACCTTGCGGAACCACGCGATGTCGGCGTCGGTCGCCTGCGCGACGAACAGCTCCATCGCGCGCTCGCGGATGTCGTCCTGCGCCGGCGACTCGACGATCGCGATCAGGAAGGTCTTGCCGAGGTTCGGACAGCCGCCGATCAGCTCGAGCGCCGACTCGCGCAGCTCGCGCTCCTTCGCGCCGGTGGCGACGTCGCTCAGCTTCTGCAACGCGGTCTGCTGCGCCTCGGGCACGCCGTCCAGCTTCGCCAGCGCGCGCAGCGCCTCGCGCCGCATGTAGACGCTGGCCATCGCGTCGTAGCCGCGCACCAGCGCGTCCGCGCCGGCCTTGGAACGCAGCCCGGCCAGCTGGTGGAAGAGCGCCGGGTCCGCCTCGTCGCGCCGCGACTCGAGCTCCTCGACGATCGTCGCGGCGTCGCCCTGCGGAGCGGCGGGCGTCGCGAAGAACCCGGCCGCCGCGACCGCCTCGGAGGGGCCCGCCGGGAGGGTCGCGGCGAGCGCGAGCGCCGCCGCCGCGGCTCGCGTGAAGAGGGTTCCAAACATGCTTCTCATTCCCTTGAGGCGCGAATCCCGGCCTCGTGTCAGACCTCGGGCCCACCGATGACACTCCCGCCGCCGCGGGGTGTCAACTCGAGCCGGGGGGTGGTCGATACCCGCTCTCCAGGCCATGAGAACGCGCCGATCCGCGCGAACTCCCCCACCGAGCCCACCGATGATCCGCCTCGAACACAAGCTGAACGCCGGCCAGGCCCGCGAGCTGCTGCGTCAGTTCCGCGACCTGAACCTCGGCCCCTGCGGCATCGAGATCGCGCCCCGAGAGCGCGTCGAAGTGCGCGGATGCATGTCGCTCGACCACCCGGTCGAGGGCGGCGTGCGCTACCACATCGTGGGCGTCGACGGCAGCCAGCAGATGCTGCGCATCGCCTGGAACGGCTCGCACCTGCAGCTGACGCTGCGCAACGGCCTGGACAAGGACGCGCCCGTCGCGCTGGAGCTCGACGCCGACCTCGGCTGCGACCGCTTCGGCCGCGTCGCATCGACGCGCCTCGGCGCGCGGATGGATCCGGTGGCGCCGGTCGAGCGCGAGCTCGAGCACTTCCTGCGCCGGATCGTGCGCGCCGTGTACGCAGCCTGAGCCGCGCGGCGCCGGATCGGACCGGCGCGTCCGCGAGTCAGTGCGTCAGCGACGCGCGAGGCGCGACGCGAACACCGCCCCCACCGCGCCGACGACCACGCCGCAGGCGAACCAGGCGAGCCCCCACGGGAACTCGGACGGGGTGACGTGGGCGATGGACAGCATCGAGTGCGTGGCGTGGAGCATGGGAACGCGCGGCTAGAGCTGCGTCTTCTTCGCGATCAGGTCGGCGAGCAGTCCGACGGTCAGGACCTGCACCAGGGCGACGAAGATCAGCACGGTCTTGTCGCCGAGGTTCGGCGGGTCCTCGACGAACAGGTCGTTCGCGAGCAGGCCGAGGAACAGCAGGGTCAGGAAGCCCGCCAGCGGGTAGAAGACCTTCAGCGGGT